>JBDKVD010000064.1:0-4913 GCA_039679325.1 Smithella sp. | reverse complement strand
TCATATTTTTTCTCCAGCTTTTCATCCTCCAGCTTCGATCTTATTTCCTCGCGCACAACAGTAATCGGCTTATATCCGGCTCCCCTCTTATCTATTACTTTAATTATATGAAACCCGACACTGGATTGGATTACGCTGCTTATGCGGCCCTGCGGCAGGCTGAAAGCCGCTGCTTCGATTTCCGGGATCATTCCTCCCTTTTCAATAAAGCCCACATCTCCACCCTGAGCCGCCGCCGGCCCCTGAGAGTATTTAGCCGCCAGCGAATCAAAAGACTCGTCACCTGAAGCTCTTTTCTGAATCTTCCCGGCATCTTCCTTTAATTTTGCTATCGCCGCCTTACTGGCATTGGGAGGTATTAAAAGCAAAATCTGTTTAATTCTAACCGCTTCCTTGCCCTCATATTCGTCTCTATGCTGATCGTAATATTCTCCTATTTCCTGGTCGCTGACTATTATTTTAGACTTGACCTCCAGGCGCATTAGCCTCATGCGCATCAATTGACTTCTTATTTCACTTTTAACGGCCTCTAAAGAAGTTCCTTCCTTCTCCAGCTTTTTTAAATAATCTTTCATCCCGATATTCTGCCTGGCCAGCATATCTTTGAGTACATTCATAATCTCTTCATCCTTGATATTGGTACCCCTTTTTTTTGCCTCGTATTCGATAAGCAGATTATCGATAAGCCTCTGCAAAATAGCGTCTTTTGTCTGTTTGATTGCAATCGCCTTGTCTTTACCTTGATAGGTTTCTTCAATTCTTTTCAGATAAGGCTCAAGCACCTCATTAAATTCCTTCAGCGTAATTACCTCGTCATTAACCACGGCAATAATTTTATCGGCCACTTCAGCCCGTGCAGACCAAGAGACAAGCATTAAAAATAAAATGCTCAAAACAATCATCTTATAATATTTCACTTTACTTTCCTCCGTTTATTGTTTTCTTTCACCTGTCTTCAACTGTTCTCATCATAAACTTAATAATATTTTCAATAATTTTACAAGGTATACTGCCTGTGTTTATTCGGCAAGCATCTTTAGCAGCAATAATGCCTGTTGCAATATTTCCGTTTCGGTAAGGCCGGGCGTAAAAACATATAACTGATAATCAGGCGTAAAACGCAATTCTTTGGTTTTTTTACGATAAAGTGCAATAATCTTGGCCGGATCGATAGGGCTGTCCTTTTGAAAAAATATATACAGATATTTGCCGTCATAGCCCATTTTCCTGCCCTTGACCGGTTTTAAGAGATTGCGGATATTGATGACTCCCAACAGATTCTCCACATTCTGCGGCAGGGGGCCATAACAGTCTTGAAGTTCATCCCCGATACGTTCCAGGTCTTCGGCGTTGTCAGTCAAAGATATTCTTTTGTATAAAACCAGCCGCTGATGGACATCCTGCACATAATCCTCCGGGATAAAAGCGGAAATACCCAACTGAATTTCCGGCAGGGCCTCCTCTTCCACCGGTTTTTCACCTTTTATTTCCCGAATCGTCTTTTCCATCAGCTCCGTATACAATTCATAACCGACTGCCGATACGTGGCCGGACTGCGAAACGCCCAACAGGTTACCTCCGCCGCGTATTTCCATGTCATTGTAAGCGATACGGAAGCCGGAGCCCGGTTCGGAAAATTCTTTAATCACCTGCAGCCTTTTTATCGCTTCCCGCGAAAGCATGGCCCCTTTGGGCAGCAATAAATAAGCATAGGCCTCCTGATTGGAGCGGCCTACGCGTCCTCGTATCTGGTAGAGCTGGGCCAGACCGAACCTGTCGGCGCGATTAATGATAATCGTATTGGCCGTGGGAACATCCAATCCCGAACCGACAATAGTCGTACAAACAAGGACATCGCACTCCTGCCGGATAAATTTACCCATAGCTTTTTCGATTTCCAAGGACTTCATCTGGCCGTGAACGACCTGGATTCTTGCCTGCGGCACAAGCCGTTGCACAAAATGGGAAATTGAATAAATAGAGCGCACACGGTCGTGAACGAAAAATACCTGCCCCTGGCGCGCCATCTCCTTTTCGATTGCCGCCTTGATAGTTTCCTCGTCAAATTCCAATACATATGTTTTTATGGGCTGCCGTTCTTCCGGCGGCGTGTTGATTATGGACAGATCGCGGATGCCTACGAGCGACAGATGCAGGGTCCGGGGAATCGGCGTTGCGGAAAGAGTTAAAACATCCACCAGCGTACGCATTTTTTTCAATTTTTCCTTATGCGCCACGCCAAAGCGCTGTTCCTCATCGATGACTACCAAACCCAGCCCTCTGAATTCTACATCCTTTTGCAGCAAGCGATGCGTCCCGACGACGATATCCACTCTCCCCGTCTTGATATCTTCTATTATTTTCTTTTGCTCGGCGGCGCTGCGAAAACGGTTTAAAACTTCCACACAAACCGGAAAATCTTGAAGCCGGCGGGAGAAAGTCTGAAAATGCTGTTCGGCCAGAATTGTTGTGGGCACCAGCACGGCAACCTGTTTGCCGTCCATGACCGCACGGAGAGCCGCGCGCAGCGCTACTTCAGTTTTCCCGAAACCGGCGTCACCGCAGATCAGCCTGTCCATCGGTTTGACTTCATCCATATCCAGATGAATATCCTCGATAGCTTTCAGCTGATCCGGGGTTTCTTCAAATTCAAAAGTGGAGCAAAATTCCTCGTAAATTCTGTCCGGTGGTGAGAAGGAGTCTCTTTCCATAACCTCGCGGGCGGCGTAAATTGCCACCAGCTCTTCGGCAACCTCGCGCACGGATTTTTTCACGCGTTCTTTTACCGTCTCCCAGGAAGAACCGCCCATTTTGTCAATTTTCGGGACATACCCGTCCGGACCGATATAGCGCTGAATTTTCTCCAGAGAATTAACGGGAATATATAGTTTATCGCCGTCGGAATATTCGATTACCAGGAAGTCGTTTTCAATTTTGCCGACCGTTATCTTTTTCAGCCCCCTGTAAGTGCCGATACCAAAATCGGTGTGAACGACAAAATCCCCTTCCTGAAGATCGCCGAATGACTTCAGGAAATAACCTTCGCGCACAGGACGTACGCGGCGGCGGGGAACCTTTTTGACAAAGATCTCCTCTTCGCTCAAAAACACCAGCTTCATGGCCGGAAAAACAAAACTTGCGGAAATTTTCCCGCCGATTAAAAACAGACCTGCTTTTTCCTCCGGTCTGCCTGCGATCTCCAAAATGGAATCCGTGGGAGACAAAAGCCGAACAGGCAGATCATAAGTCATAAGCATATGCTGCATCCGGTGTAAATCTTCCGCGGAGGGACAAACAAAAAATATTCTCTGCGCATCGGACAACCATGCTTTGATTTTTTCTACGGTTTGCCGCAGCAGGGCATCTTCTTTAATTTCTCCGGCGGACGTCTTTTCCTGACGGCTGTCGCGGAAAGTGTCAAAGGAAATAAACGGAGATTCTCTGTCTTCAGACGGGCCCAGCTTAAGGCCTTCCAGATTAAGCCGGGGAAATTTCTTAAGCGCCGCTATTGTATCTGTCGGATCTATGTAGATGCTTTCCTTGTCTAAATAAAATTTGTCGCTATTTTTGGCTTTAAATAATAATTTGTCGATATTATTTTCCATACTCCGGGCCGACTGATAAATGGAAAGCGGATCATCCAGAACAACCAGTGTATCGGACGGCAAGTAATCAAAAAAGCCGGAAAGTCTGTTGGATGGAAAACCATCTTTTTCGTCGTACACTTCATAAAAGAGCGGTAGAAAAATCGGGTTAATCGAATTGGCCAACCCGTTTTGCAAAGTATCTATCAGACGACTGCGGATTTCTCTGGAAAGGGAGAGACTGGATGCCCTCCTCTTGACATTAAGGACGGCAAGTTCCCGTGTTTGCGGATTCATCACGATTTCACCGGCCGGAGACACAACAAAAGCATCAGCCGTATCTATGGAACGTTGGGTATTGGGATCGAATCTGCGAATCGACTCAATTTCGTCTCCCACCATTTCCAGGCGCAACGGATTTATCTCCGCCGGAGGAAACACATCAATGATATTACCCCGGGCGCTGAATTCCCCTTTTTCCTCCACAAGACTTACTCTGCGGTAACCTCCCGCAAGCAGGCTCTCGCAAAACTCATCCCTGCCCAAGACATCACCTGTGGAAACTATTTGCAGATATTGATTGAATTGGACAAAAGGCATGACTCTCTGCATCACTGCCGCCGTGGAAGTGACAATCACGGTTTTTGCATTCATCTGCAGAAGAGTCATGACCCGCAATCGGGCCTGCGCTTCTTCCTTTTGCAGGGTAAACATATCAATAGCCAGAAAATCAAGCGGCGGATAATAGAGAACTTTCTCTTCTCCGAAAAAGAGGGATAAATCGGCGGCAAAGGCCCGGGCATCCTTTTCTTCCGGGCAGACAACCAAAAGTGATTTCTCCAGGCGGTCAAAAAGCTGGGCCGTAAGAAAAGAGCGCGCAGCGCCCGCGAGCCCGCGGACATCGATGTTTTTCGCACCCTGATTAATCTGCTCCAGCAGGCACCGGAATGGTTCAATATCGTTATAAATTTTATTTGTAATGATCTTTCTCACGGATACTATTCCAATCTTTTTTTACAGCAAAATTACTCGTTTTTTCCATTATCCCAATTATACAATTACTTCAAGTGCGCTTCCGCTTTATTTAAAGTCATCGGCACAGCGATCTGCGGATAATATGAATGATGAACATATTTTTCTACATTGCAGGTATTGCCGCCGCACCTCATTCCATTTCCAAATCAATGATGATACCGCGGGGGCTAGTGTCATGTGCGGTTAATTCTTTCTAAAAATATTTGAATATGCTATAGTGCTTTTCATGGCACGTACACCCAAACATATTGAATTGACAGCCAGTGACCGGCAAGCCTTGGAGTCATTGCTTCG
>JBDKVD010000063.1:0-5005 GCA_039679325.1 Smithella sp. | reverse complement strand
TCATAGCCAAGTTTTACCAATGGATTACGGTATATTATTTCTTTTTTCAGCATTACGATGTCCTTATATGATAAACGGATTATATTTTTTTCACGCTTTAACACTGACGAATTTATTGACATCTTTCCAGTATCAGGCGGCCGTTTTCTTGTTTTGAGCCACTTCCAGGGCAATCTTTTCGGCAATCGACTGGGGAACCAGTCTGTATTGTGCAAATTCCATCGTAAACTGAGCTTTGCCCTGCGTTGATGAACGCAGCACGGTGGAGAAACCAAACATTTCCGCCAGAGGCACTTGTGATTCAACTACGCACATGGTGCCTTCATCCTGCGAGCCGACAATCATGCCGCGACGCTGATTCAAAAGTCCCATAACCGCTCCCTGGAATTCCGGCGGAGTTTCGACAACGACTTTCATTATCGGTTCATGAACAACCGGCTTCGCCCGTAAATATGCTTCCCGGAATGCACCGCGCGCCGCCGCCTGAAACGCCATATCCGAGGAGTCGACAGCATGAGAAGATCCGTCATTGATTGCCACCCTGACGCCGGTAATCGGAAACTCCAGCTTGGGCCCTTTTTCCATGCTCTGTTTGAATCCCTTTTCGCAGGCGGGAATGAACTGTGTAGGAATAGCACCGCCGACTATTTGATTGTCAAAAACGAATTCGACGTCGGTAATGGGCTCGATATAACCGGCAATACGACCAAACTGACCGGCGCCACCGGTCTGCTTTTTATGAGTATAATTAAAATCGGCACGCTGGGTAATAGTTTCACGATATGCAACACGGGGATTTCCTGTCGTAACATCCGCACCATATTCGCGGCGCATTCTTTCGACATAAATATCCAGATGCAGTTCTCCCATTCCTTCGATAATCGTCTCGTTGGTTTCCTGATCAACGTACGTCTTAAACGTCGGATCTTCCTTGGAAAATCTATTTAAAGCTTTAGACATGGCCATCTGCGACTTATTGTCTTTAGGCGATATGGCCAGAGAAATAACGGGTTTCGGCACATACATGGAAGTCATGGTCAGATTAATACCTGCAGAAACAAAAGTGTCACCGGAAGAACACTCGATGCCAAAAAGCGCGCCAATGTATCCGGACTTTAATTCCTCAACTTCTTCCATTTGATCGGCATGCATGCGGACAACGCGTCCAACTTTCACTTTCTTGCCGCTTCGGACATTAACAATCGTCGATCCTTTGGACACCGTTCCCTGGTAGGCACGTATATAAGTCAGCTGACCGTATTTACCGTCCTCCAGTTTAAAAGCCAGCGCAACAATTGGTTTATCCGGGTCATTTTCCAGCACGACCGGTTCTTCATTATTTTCCATATCCAGCGCGACATTTTCCACTTCCGAAGGACATGGTAAAAGATAATTCACACCGTCCAGCATGGGCTGAACTGCTTTATTCTTATATGCAGACCCCATGTAAACGGGGGTAATTTCTCTTTTTAACGCGCCTTTCCGTACGGCGGCATAGATCATTTCCGGGGTGATTTCACTTCCTTCCAGAATCGCTTCAGTCAGTTCGTCGGAAAATATCGATGCTGCATCGATCAATTCTTCCCTTCTTGATTTTGCTTCGGCTAAAAGTTCTTTCGGGATTTCTTCCGTACGGATTATTTCACCGTTATCTCCATCAAAATAGAGGGCTTTCATGCCGACAAGATCAACCACGCCTTCCAGATTCGTTTCCAAGCCAATAGGAATTTGCATCGCCAGGGCATTGTGTCCCAGTTTAGACCGCAACTGATCGATAACCCGGAAAGGGTTGGCGCCGCTGCGATCACATTTGTTAATAAAAGCAATGCAGGGAACTTTATATCTTTTCATCTGCAGGTCAACAGTAATTGATTGGGATTGAACACCGCCGACGGCACACAAAACAAGAACAGCGCCATCCAAAACTCGAAGAGATCTTTCCACTTCTATAGTAAAGTCGACATGACCCGGAGTATCAATAATATTGATTTCATAACCGTTCCATTTGCAATACGTGGCTGCAGAAGCAATTGTGATTCCACGTTCTTTTTCCAATTCCATGGAATCCATAGTCGCTCCGACACCATCTTTTCCTTTGACGTCATGAATGGCATGTATTCTCTTGGTATAGAAGAGAATTCTTTCCGTTAGTGTGGTTTTTCCGGAATCTATATGGGCACTGATACCAATATTGCGAATTTTTACATCATCCATTTGCATTTTTTAAACAACCTTCCTTAAAATAATCATCTGCTATACATGACGGCCTCGTAAAAAGGCCGGATGCTGCGTTGCGCTTCATCCCTCGTCACTGCGGCGTACGCTAAGTACGCCTCATTCCTCGGTATTCGCGCGCCTTGCCTGCGACCTCGCGTGCCCTTTAGGGTATTTTACGAGGTCGTCTGAAAATTGTTAATTTTACGACTTTTTACGAGTTCATCATACTTTGGCCCGTAAAATGGGAATTTTTATTAGTCGATATTAAGGTGTAGAAGATACCATATGAAATATTACACCCAATTTCACCGTCTGCCGTATATCTATATGGTTCCCGGTACCATCGGGGTCGGATGCCTGGGTGCGGCTGTGTATTATATAATGGATCCGAAGTATTTGGTGGGCTACCTCGTCTGTGGAATCTTTGCCCTGATTGCTGCCTGGATACTGTATAAGAGTCGTAACAATTATCTGGATGTCGGCATGGAATGCATTGAGCACAATGGTTTAAAATACTGGAAGATCAGGAAAGCCGATGTCATTCGGGTCACCCATGGTCGTAAAAGCTGGGCGGAGGAACGGGATTTCTTTCTCACTGTGCATGCCCGTGGTCAAGAATACCATGTTGACAGTGGCTTTCTTCTGAATGAGAAGCGGGTGGAAGAGATCGCCCGTGCCATGCGGAAATGAACAGATTTCGGCTGATCATATTGATGGTGGCAGTGCTGCTTGGTTCTGAAGGAAGAGAGTGAAAGATTTTACCGAAGGCGACATTGCCAGACAGGTAATTAATTTTAGTACGCCGATCATGCTTGGCAACGTGCTTATGTCCGTCTATGGCATCATTAACATGATCTGGGTCGGGCGGCTCCTGGGTCATAAGGCTGTGGCTGCCGTAGGTGCTTCTTTGCCTATTATCATGCTGATGCCGGCATTTCTCATTGGGTTGGGTATGGCCACCAATGTTCTGATCGCCCAGGCATTTGGCCGCAGGGACACGGCTCTGCTGAAGAAAATTCTGTCCAATTCCTTTTTTGCCTCGACATTGTTTTGTCTGCTTATTTCCGTTGCCGCTCTTGTACTTCGCCGCCGGCTGCTGCAATGGGTGCATGTTCCCAAGGAAATAGAGGAAATGGCTTTGTCTTATCTGACGATCATGATGGCCTTTCTGGTATTTCAGTTCTTCATCAACTGGATGAACGGCATGCTGCGGGGGCTGGGCGACGCCAACACGGCCTTAAAAATCCTTGCCCTGCTTACATTTTTTAACATTACTTTTGTTCCACTGTGCATCAGCGGCATAGGCCCGCTGCCGCCTCTTGGCGTGGCCGGGGCGGCCTGGGGAACAGCGCTGGCAGCCCTGGTAAGCTGCATCATCGGGTATGTTTATCTGATTCAGTATAATCCCTATGTTAATGTGCGCAGTTGGGACTATCGGATGGACTGGCAAATCATCCGGGAGGTTTTCGTTATCGGTATCCCCGCATCGCTGCAGATGATGGTGGTCTCATTGGCCAATGTATTCATCATATCTCTGGTTAACCGTTACGGTTCCGATGTGACCGCCGCCTTCGGCATTGGTATGCAGGTGGATTTGCTGGCAGCCATACCGGCAATTTCCATCGGAATAGCAGCAACAACGGTTTCCGGTCAGAATCTGGGGGCCGGGAAAATGGACCGCGTTTTCCAGACTATGAGGATATCTCTTTATTATGGCATGGCTATATCCCTTGCGTGCACAATTGTATTGCTGATCTTTCCTTATCAGATCGGCGCACTTTTCCTCAAAGAATCCGCCGAACATGTCAGTGTGCTTGGTTTTGTGCGCGATTATTATCACTGGATGGCCTTTATCTTTCCCTGTTTTATGATCATTTGCGTTATTCAGGGCGTTCTGCGCAGCGCAGGTGATACAATTGCGCTGCTGGCGCTCTCCTTTATCTCGCTGATGATAATCCGTATTCCGCTGGCCTACCTGCTGGCCGGTCCCTTTGGTTTTAAACAGGACGGCATCTGGATGGCGATGCTGATCAGCAGTGTACTGGCGGTGATCCTCAACTGGCTGTACTTCAAGGGAGGCAGGTGGAAGAAAAGACGGATAATGGGAAAGCAAAATCACTGATTGCCAAATACCAGGTTGCAGTTTATTTTATGAAGATTTTTCTCTTTTCATTCTATTTTTAATGAAGAAGCTATATATCATTAAAGTTGGTTCGACTTTTCCTGCTACGAAGAAATTGTTTGGTGACTTTGATCAATGGACGGCAAACGCGCTTGGCCCAATCGACATTGATCTTGAAATTGTGGATGCTGAGCATGGCGCTTCTTTACCAAGAATAGCGAAATGTGCGGGTGTAGTGATTACGGGTTCCCATGCTATGGTGACGGCGAATATGCCGTGGAGTGTCCGACTGGAAAAATGGATAAAATCATTGCTTGATGCACGCATACCTGTTTTCGGCATCTGCTATGGTCATCAACTGCTTGCGCAGGCCGCAGGGGGGCTGGTCGATTTCCATCCACGAGGCAGGGAGATTGGTACGGTATGTGTTCAGCTACTTCCAGGTTGCTCCGCTGACCCTATCTTCCAGGCGCTTCCGAAATCATTCCCTGTCCATGTCACCCATTCACAGACCGTTTTGCGTCTGCCAAAGGCAGCTATACGTTTGGCGGCCAACACGCATGAGCCCAATCATGCCTTTCGCCTTGGTGAATGTGCGTGGGGAGTTCAGTTTCACCCGGAATATGATGCCGGAATAATGCGATCCTATATACTGGAACAGGCAAG
>JBDKVD010000062.1:0-10974 GCA_039679325.1 Smithella sp. | reverse complement strand
TTCTTGTATAAATCCCAATCGGTCAGTATGGCAAGTGCATGACAGCCGGCGGCGGCACGATAGGGGTCTTCCTCATAAGAGATGTTTTCTTTGATATCCGCCAGATCAAGCGCAGCATTTTTCAGAGCTTTCGGATCGGAAATGATTACTTCAGCGTGTTCTGCAAGTAGCCTTCGTGTAATATTGATTGCCGGGCTTTCTCGAGTGTCGCCGGTATCAGCTTTAAAAGCAAAACCCAGGATACAAATTTTCTTGCCGGCTAAAGTGTTGAACAGAGAACTCAGAATATTGGCAATAAAGCGTTCCTGCTGGTATTCATTGATTTTTACGACGCTTTCCCAATAATCGGCCACATCCTGTAAACCATAGTAATTGCAAAGATAGACAAGGTTTAAGATATCTTTTTTAAAGCATGATCCGCCAAACCCGATACCGGCATTCAGAAATTTACCGCCTACACGGCTGTCCATTCCCACAGCGCGGGCAACTTCAGTCACGTCGGCGTCGGCTTTTTCGCACAAAGCGGAGATGGAATTGATCGAAGATACCCTTTGGGCCAGAAAAGCATTGGCGACTAGTTTGGATAATTCACTGCTCCAGATATTTGAGGTGATTATTTTTTCTTTGGGAATCCAGTTTGCATAGATATCTATCAATTCAGAGCGCGCTTTTAAACCGCTTTTTGTTTCACGCGAGCCGATGAGTACGCGGTCCGGGTTTTCCAAATCTTTTATTGCCGTTCCCTCCGCCATAAATTCCGGGTTCGAGAGAACTTCAAAGGTGATTTTGCCTTTGGACGAGCTTAGTATTCTTTCCATGGCTAAGGCAGTTTTTACCGGAAGAGTACTTTTTTCGATCACTATTTTAGGCGTCCGGGAATGTTGCATAATTTGTCGGGCCGTTTTTTCCATATATTGCAGATCAGATGCTTTACCCGCTCCGGCGCCGAATGTTTTGGTCGGTGTGTTGACGCTGACGAAGATAATGTCATTTTCTTTGATCTGGTTTTCGATGTCTTTGGCGAAAAATAAATTATTTCCACGTGTTTTTTTAACAATTTCGTCCAATCCTGGTTCATAAACGGGAAGCTCGGCGGAATTCCAGGCATCAATGCGTTCATTGTTGATATCGACGACCGTTACACGGTAATTGGGGCACTTGTAAGCGATCATCGCCATTGACGGACCGCCTACATAACCCGCGCCGATACAGAGAATCTTCTTTTCAAATTTCATTTTTTCCGGTGTTCCTCCACTGATTAGAAAATTTTAAGAATATTGCGAAAATATTGTATTGTGCCGGCTAATCCTTCTTCCAGTTCAATTTTCGGGCTCCAATCGAGTTTGGTCTTGGCCAGTGTTATATCCGGTTTGCGCTGAGTCGGATCATCAGCCGGAAGCGGCTGGAAGATAATTTTCGAGTTGCTGTTTGTTAATTTGATCACGAACTGCGCCAGCTCAAGAATTGTGAACTCGCCTGGATTGCCAATGTTGACAGGTCCGTAAAAATCATCGGGTGTATTCATCATCCGGATTAGACCATCGACTAAATCATCAACGTAACAAAAAGAACGGGTGTGAGAACCGTCGCCGTATACGGTGATATCTTTACCCTGCAGGGCTTGAATAATGAAATTGCTGACGACCCGTCCGTCATTGACGGCCATGCGCGGGCCGTAGGTATTAAAAATTCGGACAATTTTTGTATTAACTCCGTTTTGCCGCCGGTAGTCCATCATCAGGCACTCGGCAGCCCTTTTGCCTTCATCATAGCAACTGCGGATTCCGATAGGATTTACTTTACCCCAGTAGGATTCATTCTGCGGATGTACCTCCGGATCGCCGTAAATTTCAGATGTGGAAGCCTGAAGAACCGTTGCCTTTGTTCTTTTGGCAATTCCCAAAACATTTAATGCACCCATTACATTGGTTTTAATGGTTTTAATCGGATTGTACTGATAGTGCACCGGTGACGCGGGACAGGCAAAATTGTATATTTGATCAACTTCCAGATAGATGGGGTTGATGATGTCATGGCGAATCAGTTCAAAACGGTAATTGCCTGAAAGATGGCTGATATTAGCTTTGTTGCCGGTGTAAAAATTATCCAGGCAGAGAATTTCGTTATCTTCATTGAGCAGTTTGTCACAGAGATGAGAGCCTAAAAACCCGGCGCCGCCGGTAATAAGTATTCGCTTTGTCATATAAAGTTGCTGGCCTTGAGATGGTTCCTTATGGAATTTTTTTTGATACTCTGCTATTAAACCTGGAAGCTGTTGATGTCAATACAAAATGTTTTACAGGTTGGGTAAATAAACTTTGAAGCCGACTGATGAAAATTCCGGATTGCTGTATATTGTTGCTACGCCTATTGGTAATCTGGAGGATATTACTCTGCGTGCAATGCGTATTCTCAAAGAAGTTGATCTTATAGCTGCCGAGGATACGCGTCATACCAGAAAACTGCTCAATGCCTATGAGATATCAACACCTTTGATCAGTCTTCATGAACACAATGAAAGAGAAAAAAGTTCAACCGTCATTGCCAAAATCAAATCCGGTATGAGTGTTGCTTATGTTACCGATGCCGGTACTCCCTGTATTTCCGACCCCGGTTATCTCCTGGTTAAGGCGGCGCGTGCTGAAAATATCCTTGTCGTTCCTGTTCCGGGGGTGTCGGCTGTGATTACGGCTTTAAGTGTTGCCGGGTTTCCCGTTGACAATTTTATGTTTTGCGGATTTCTACCGGCAAAAGAGAATAAGAGAAGGAAGTTTTTAGAAGATCTTAAAGAAGAAGAAAGCACGTTTGTGTTTTATGAATCTCCGGTAAGGTATTTGGCCGTGCTTCAGGATATTTATAATGTGCTGGGTGAACGTGAAATTGCGGTTGCCCGGGAATTGACAAAAATTTTTGAAGAAATTAAGTGCGGCAAAATTTCAAGTTTTCTTGCGGGCGGTTTACAAGGTAAAATAAAAGGTGAATTTACCATCATTATAAAGGGTAAAGAAAAAGAACCTGTTTCGATATCCGACGAGGAAATAGAAGCGAAATTGCTGCAACTCAAGAAAAATAAAGAAATATCAGCCCGCGATGCGGTCTGCGAAATTGTACGGCAGACAGGTTTATCGAAGAAAAAAGTTTATGATCTGGCTGTCAAGTTGCGGCTGTAAAAAAGTTAAACTTTATCAGCAGGGGATTGGAGTATATATTGCTTGAACTGTTCAGTGCACTATGGTAACTCAACCACCAGATTTGGTGAAGGTTTTAAAGTAACCTGTCTTATGGGGGAATTAATTAATGGCGGATGATTCTATTATGACGGACGATAAAAAAATCTATGATTTGACGGAAATATACGAGGAACGGAGCGATAAAAACAATCAGGATGTTATCGTCGTTGACGGACGTGGTTACGAGAAAGCTGCTAAAGATAATAAGTATATTTACGAACTGGTTGACGTTGCTGAAGATCAGCCGGTAGATGATAAGCTCCATGACGAAATGCTTAAACAGGCAACTCTGATAGCTGAAAGGATTGCCCGTGAAGTCATTCCGGAAATTGCAGAAAGAGTTATTCGTGAAGAGATTGAAAAATTGAAGAAAATGTGCGGCAATGGATCAACAACGATTAATTGACCATTATGAGAAGATGCCGGCCTGCATTGGTTTTTTAAAGATTTCTTGAAAAAGCAGGTAAAGATGGTGCAAAATAGGCGTTCACGATCTTTTAAACGGCAGCAGGTTTGTCTGGAACTGGAAATTCCAGGTACGGCACAGGCATTGGCTGTTGAGCTGGGCAAAACAGGGCGGTATCTGCTCAATACCGAACAGATCAAGAAGAATCAAATAGTGGTTAACCTTTTACAAGAGGAGGGAGAATAATAGTGATGAGATATAATTATAAACTGATGTTATCGGTTATTTTGGGAATTACATTACTTGCTGGATGTGCTTCCAAGTCGTCAAATACTGTCAAACAAAATTTTGAGAAAAAAGCAGCAACAGTGATCGCCGTACTGCCTGTTGATAATAAAACTCAGGATTTGAAGGCGCCTCAATTATTGAGGTTAAAAGTGTTTGATGAGCTTTACTTTAAGGGATACTCTAAACTTCCGCTGGAAGTAATTGATCAGAAACTGGAGCACTTATACTCCGGTGAGAAAAGCAATGGGACAGGTGTTGTGTCTCCTTCCGTTATCAAAGAACTGGTGGGAGCGGATGCCGCCATGTACTGCACTCTCAGTGAGGGCAAACACGCGGGTGGCTTGTTTTATGTTCCGGTAACGGTTGCAGCCAGCTGTGAATTGCGTAATACCCAGACGGGAGAGGTTCTTTGGAATGCTCAGTACAAAACGACCAGCAGAAATTTTGAGTTGCCCGGAAAAAGGCTGGAGATGAAATCTTACGAAGCTTTTGAAACTGTAATTGAGGATGTTGTCAATAAGGTGCTGGAGACACTGCCGGATGGACCCAACTTAAAAGGTTAAAAGATAAAATCAATTCTCGGACTTCTGTTAAGAATTAATTATGAGTATTCCGAGGTCATAAAAAACGGAGACACTGATGAAAAAAAGTGTAAGAGTAATAGTAAGTTTCCTGTTTTTATGTATTTTATCCTCATATGCTTATGCCAAACCACCGGTTGTAGTAAAAATAGCTAAAGGAGAAGCCAGAGTAACCGTGCTGGAAGGTACAGCTCAAGCTGTTTGTTCCGGTCAAAAAGATGCCGGAAAATTGAAAATCAATGATTTGCTTAAGCCGGGCTGCGAAGTATTGACGGGGGACAAGAGCCGGTTGGAACTTCTGCTGCCCGATAGAAGTATCGTTCGTTTTGCCGATAACACACGGTTTAAAATTCTGCGGGCTGACACTGGTGACTCCGGCAAGCGTAATGTGAAAATTTTTGTAACCATCGGGAAAATCTGGTCCAATGTACGTAAGGTTCTCGGCGGCAAAGGGGGCTTTGAAGTATCCTGTGAAAACGCTGTTGCCGGTGTACGTGGCACCATATATCGGATGGATGTCGAAGACGATAAATCTGCCCTGGTTAGAGTCTATGATGGTGAAATTAGTGTTGCCGCCGCAACCCCCCAGGGAGATTCCAGTAAAGTTGCTGTTTCCGGATCGCCGCAACCTGTAGCCGGACCAAAGACTATTGCCGGCCCGACACCTGTTTTGATGGACGAGTGGGTGTATGTTCTGAAATCAATGCAGCAAATTAGGATCAAATCGGATGGAATGGCTCAAGGGCCGACCGATTTTACGGAAGCGGAGGATCGTGACGCATGGGTGGACTGGAATAAATCCAGGGATAATAAACTGTAAAATGAAGCGCCAATTTCAATTTTCTGAATGAACATAGCAAACTTCTTATCTCTGTTGCGAATTATCCTCGTTCCGGTTGTTGTTATATTTTTGATTCAACATTCATATGGAAAGGCTCTTTTCACTTTTGCATTGGCAGGATTAACAGATGCTTTAGATGGCGCTCTGGCAAGATTGTTGAGTTGTCAGACGGTCTTAGGAGCTTATCTGGATCCCATTGCCGATAAATTGCTCCTGACGGCGAGTTTTGTGACCTTGTCTATTTTAGGTATAATTCCCAGCTGGCTTACGGTTATTGTTATCAGCCGTGATTTCATAATCCTTTTGGGTATCGCAATTTTGTCAATGGTATCAGTTCCTTATGTTATTAAACCGGCTTTTGTCGGAAAAGTGACCACTGCTCTGCAAATTGGTACAATTTTTTTGGCTTTGTCATTTCAGGCCATGTCTTATAACTTCAGTTACGACTGGGTTATGATTATTTGCTGGTTGACCGGTTTCTTTACCGTCGCATCCGGATTAATATATATGGCCAGGGGAATTAAGTTCATTAATGTTGCCGCTTTGAAGGAAGTTAAAAAATAAGATATTTGCTTGACACTGCGGCGTTTTATTGCTATCTAAGCGCAATTCTGAAGATGTTCATTTGTAGGCAAGTAGCTCAGGGGGAGAGCGCCATCCTGACGCGGTGGATGTCCAGGGTTCAAATCCCTGCTTGCCTACCATTTTTTTATCCTCAAGGTTGGAAAATGCCAAATTTAATGAAGGGCATCAGCGAAACGGTGATGCCCTTTTAAAATGAGGCGAATGCACAATAAACAACCGATGATATTTTGAATTATAAGCTATGGATATTAAAGTTATATTTCCTGATAAAAATGAAACGGTCTTTCCCGCAGGTACAACTGTGAAGGATGCTATTGCTGCCTGGAAAAAGGAAGCATTAGGTTCTGCCGTTGCTGCTAAAATTGACGGAGCAACTGTGGACTTGAGTCATCCTCTTACCGAAAATGCCTCTCTTGCTTTGATCGATATTGGCTCCAAAGAAGGTTTGTCTATTTTACGTCATAGTATTTCTCACGTCATGGCTCAAGCGGTACAGGATGTTTTCCCCGGTGCAAAGGTTAGTATCGGTCCCTCCATCGAAGATGGTTTTTACTATGATTTTGAATATAAAGACGCATTTACCACCGAAGACTTTGAGAAAATTGAAAAGCGCATGAGGGAAATCGTTGCTGATGATCATTCTTTTATTCGCGAAGAAATTTCCCGGGAAGATGCAGCCAGCCTTTTCGACGAAAGAAGCGAGAGTTATAAAGTTGAACTGATTAATGATTTGCCGGCGGATGTAAAAACGGTCAGTCTTTATAAACAGGGTGAATATATTGATTTGTGCCGTGGGCCGCACATACCTCAAACAGGCATGATTAAAGCTTTCAAGCTGTTGAGCGTTGCCGGAGCCTATTGGCGTGGTGACGAAAGAAATAAGATGTTGCAGCGCATTTATGGTACCGGTTTTGCCGACGAAAAGGCGCTTAATGATTATTTAACCTTACTTGAGGAAGCAAAAAAAAGAGACCATCGCCGGTTGGGCAAGGAATTGGATCTCTTTCAAATTAACGACGAAGCGGGCGCGGGTTTAATAATTTTCCATCCGAAAGGTATGCTGTTGCGTTATCTTATCGAAGAATGGGAAAGAAAAGAACACCTGAAGCGCGGCTATGATATGGTTATGGGGCCTCAGATTTTAAAAGCTGATCTGTGGAAAAAATCCGGCCATTTTGATCATTATCGTGAAAACATGTATTATACGGAAGTAGAAGAGCAGCTCTACGGCATCAAACCAATGAACTGTCTTTCTCACATGTTGATCTACAAATCAAAAATAAGAAGCTACCGTGATCTGCCGCTGCGTTATTTTGAATTGGGAACTGTTCATCGCCATGAAAAGAGCGGTGTTTTGCACGGACTGGTTAGAGTGCGACAATTCACCCAGGATGATGCACATATCCTTTGTACACCGGAACAGTTGAATTCGGAAATCATGGCTATTGTGGATTTTGTTAATTATGCCATGGCTATTTTCGGTTTTGAATACGAAGTGGAACTGAGCACCAGGCCGGAACATTCCATAGGATCCGATGCTGATTGGGAATCGGCGACTGATGCTCTGGAAAATGCCCTGAAAAACAATAAAATGAATTATGATATCAATGCCGGCGACGGAGCTTTTTACGGTCCCAAAATTGATTTCAAATTAAAAGATGCTTTAAAAAGAAAATGGCAATGTGCGACTATTCAGTGCGATTTTACTCTGCCGGAAAGATTTGATTTAAGTTACATCGGGGCTGACGGTGAAAAACACCGTCCGGTCATGCTGCACAGAGTTATACTGGGATCGATTGAACGCTTTATAGGTGTTCTCATTGAGCACTACACCGGCGCTTTTCCCGTTTGGCTTTCACCAGTGCAATGTACCTTGTTGACCGTCACCGATAAACATATACCTTATGCCCAGGAAGTTTATAATAAACTTATCGATGCGGATATCCGCTGTGAAAAATATTTTGAAAATGAAAAGCTGGGATATAAAATTCGACAGGCGCAGATGCAAAAAATTCCTTACATGCTGGTAATTGGTGATAAGGAAATGGCAGCTGGTACTGTTGCACCGCGAGCTCGAGATGGTAAAAACCTGGGAGCACTGTCAGTTGATGATTTTATTGCACTTGTGCAGGAAATGTGCAAGAAAAAGCAGTAGAGCTTATTCGCATCAGGAGGTGACATATAGCTAAAGATTTAAGAATCAACAGGGAGATAAAGGCAGCCAACGTTCGGGTAATTGACGCTGAAAGCAAGCAGTTGGGAGTTATTACTTTGGAGGAAGCGCTGGCCAATGCTGAGAGAGTTGGTTTGGATTTAGTAGAAGTTTCACCTACTGCCGAGCCGCCTGTTTGTAAAATAATGGATTACGGTAAATACCGTTACCGGGTAAGTAAAAAACAACATGATGCCAAGAAGAGTCAGGCAGTTATTCATGTAAAGGAAATAAGATTAAGACCGAAAACAGAGGAACACGACGTACAGGTTAAGGTCAAACATATAAAGAAATTTTTAGAAAAGCAGGATAAGGTAAAAATATCGATTTTATTCCGAGGCCGGGAGATTGCTTTCACCGAAATTGGCCGCCGGATTATGAATGAAATTAAAAGTGAACTAGCCGACGACTGCATTATTGACCAGGAGCCCAGACTTGAAGGCCGCAACATGGTTATGATTGTTTCACCGAAAAAATAAAAAAGTAATAATAATGATAAAGAGGTGATTTGATGCCAAAACTAAAAACTCATCGGGGGGCTGCCAAACGTTTTTCGTTGACTGCTAGTGGAAAGGTTAAGCGTAATAAAGCTTTTGCCAGTCATATCCTTACCAAGAAAACGACAAAGAGAAAAAGGGCTTTAAGGAGAGCAACGCTGGTTGATTCCGCCAACTTAAAAGAAATCAAGAGGCTGATTCCTTATCTATAAGATGCCTAAATTATTATAATTGTTTTAGACTAGGAGAGAAAAGGAAATGTCAAGGGTAAAAAGGGGTGTTACTGCCCGCAAGAAAAGAAGAAAGATATTAAAACTGGCGAAAGGTTTTTTCGGAGCCCGTAGCCGCCTCATCAGGACAGCTACAGAAGCGGTAAACAAGGCGATGAAATATGCTTATCGTGACCGCCGGGCGAGAAAACGGGAATTCCGTCAGTTGTGGATTGCTCGTATTAATGCAGCTGCCCGCCTCAACAACATTACTTATAGCCGTTTGATTGATGGTATGAAGAAATCCGGTATCGTGTTGGATCGTAAGATATTGGCGGAACTTGCTGTCAATGATCCCCAGGGTTTTGCCCAGATTGTAGCGGCGGCGAGTAGTGAGCAGGCGGCATGATTGAAAAGCTTCAACAGCTGGAAAAAGATGCTCTGGTCGAATTGGCCGCAGCAACAAATGAAGAGCAGATTCTTGCTGTTAGAACGAAATATTTAGGCCGTAAGGGGCTTCTGACGGGACTTTTGAGAAATATTTCTCAAGTTCCCGATGAAGACAAACCCTTGTTCGGAAAACGCTGTAATGAAGTAAAGGATATCCTGAATTCCAAAATTGAGGATGTCCTTAAACTGCAGTCCAGCCGAAAAAAAGAAGACATCCTGCTTAAAGAAAAAATTGATGTTACCTTGCCCGGACGTTTCGTTCCCTGCGGTCGTATCCATCCCGTAATTCAAGTGCGCCGTGAAATATGCTCCATTTTTGCATCTTTCGGTTTTTCCGTTGTCGAAGGTCCGGAGATAGAGCTTGACTATTATAATTTTGAAGCTCTGAATATTCCCAAGGATCATCCGGCGCGGGATATGCAAGATACTTTTTATGTCGAAGAAAATATAGTTTTACGGACACATACTTCGCCGGTTCAGGTGCGGGTGATGGAAAAAGTGCAACCGCCTGTGCGTATTTTATCTCCCGGCAGGGTTTATCGTCCGGATTCCGATGTATCCCACACACCGATGTTCCATCAGATAGAAGGACTGCTTGTCGATAAAGGGATAAGTTTCGGCGATTTAAAAGGTATTTTGACTGCCTTTCTTAAGAAAGTATTCGGTGAAAAGACAGTTCTGCGTTTCCGTCCAAGCTTTTTCCCCTTTACTGAGCCATCGGCGGAAGTGGATATCCGCTGTGTAATGTGCGGCGGGCAGGGTTGTCGGGTGTGTGGACAAAGCGGTTGGCTGGAAATTCTGGGATCAGGTATGGTTGATCCGGCAGTATTTAAAAATGTCGGTTATGATCCGGAAGTTTACACCGGTTTTGCCTTTGGTCTCGGTTTGGAACGTATTGCTATGCTTAAATACGGCATTTCTGATATTCGATTGTTTTTCGAAAACGACATTCGCTTCCTTAGACAATTTTAGGAGAGCCTTTCTTTATGCTGGTTAGTCTCAAATGGCTCAAAGATTATGTAGATGTTGAGATGACTCCCGTCGAACTGGCTGACGCCTTGACTATGGCCGGTTTGGAAGTTGACGAAATAAAGCAAATTAAACCTGCGTTTACCGGAGTTGTTTGTGCTGAAATTCTTTCCGTAAAACCTCATCCGTCAGCGGATAAATTATCTCTTTGTGAAGTAACCGACTCCATCCAGACATATCCGATCGTCTGTGGCGCAAAAAACATAAAAGCCGGTGATATTGTACCCCTGGCGAAAGTCGGAGCAACAATACCGGGCGGTTATAATATTAAATCAACCGTTTTGCGCGGAGAAAAATCCGACGGCATGCTGTGTTCGGAAGAGGAACTGGAAGTAGGCGACGATAATTCCGGAATTATGCAATTACCGCCCGGCACGGTGCTGGGAAAGCCGCTGGAAGAAATTCTCGATCTGGGCGATACGGTTCTCGATGTAAGCATAACCCCGAATCGTGCCGATTGTCTGAGTATGATTGGTATTGCGCGGGAAGTGGCGGCGATAACGGGTAAAAAAATTAAAATACCGATCAGCGAAATCAGCCAAGCGGCGGAAGATATTAACTCGATAACATCCGTCAAAATAATTGACAGCGATCTATGTCCCCGTTATACGGCCAGAATGATTAAAGATGTCAAGATTGGTCCGTC
>JBDKVD010000061.1:0-12791 GCA_039679325.1 Smithella sp. | reverse complement strand
TTTTTACGAGTCCATCAATATTGATAATTGACAGAGATCAGGAGATGTGTTTAAAGTAAATCATCAAAAGAACATAAGGGGAGGTCGTGTTTCCGGCCTGAGAGTTCCGTAGATAGAACGGATAACCCTCATAACCTGATCTGGGTAATGCCAGCGTAGGGATGATAAGAAAAGTAAACCCTTATGTCTTGAATTAAAGCATAGGGGTTTTTTATTTGCTGCAAAAATACAAACCATTCATGACAGACAATAGTCTTTATCTCGTTCTCAGTGAAGAATATGGAGGTGCACTACCCTTGCTGCGTATTGCTGAACAGGCGATAGCCGGGGGTGTTGATATTCTCCAGATGCGGGAAAAATACAAATCACACGAAGAACTAATAAATCTGGGAAAACGGCTCGCCTCTTTATGTAAAAAGAATGGAGTGACTTTTATAGTCAACGACGATCCTCTGCTTGCCAAAACAGTGGAAGCGGACGGGGTCCATTTGGGGCAGGAGGATATAAGGCAATATCCGATAAATTTGGTGCGGCAGATAATCGGAAAAGACAAAATCATCGGTTTGTCCACTCATTCCCTGGAACAATTTCGTCTGGCAAATCAGATGGATGTGGATTATCTCGCCTTTGGTCCTATTTTTTCCACCAAAACGAAAAATTATCATATCGGAACCGGCGATGTTTCCAAAGTACTGCAAACGGCATTGAAACCAGTGGTTTTTATCGGTGGCATCAACACGGATAATCTGGATGTTCTTTTGGCCGCAGGAGTGTCCAATATCGCCTTGATCAGGGACATCATGCAGGCTGAGGATATTATTGCGCGGACAAAGTGGTATAAGAGCAGATTAATGATGAACAAAAAAACGGGGAGGTAACGTGAGAGTCAGGATCAACGGCATAGATGAAATGATCTCCGAAAAAACGCTGACTTTGCATGAACTCGTTATCAATCGCGGGCTAAAGCCTGCGCAGGTTGTCGTCGAGGTTAATCTCCAGATCATTCCCCGGGAGCAATGGCCGCAGGTCATCTTGCAGGACGAGGATCGTATTGAAATAGTCAGTTTTGTCGGAGGAGGATAATGAAAGAAGATTGTTTGGAAATTGGCGGAGTTAAGATTAACTGCCGGCTTTTTGTCGGAACAGGCAAGTTTTCCAGTCATCAGTTGATGCGGGAAGTTCTATTAGCTGCAAAAGCTGATGTCACCACGGTGGCTTTACGCAGAGTCGACAGCGGGGCTAAGGCGGACAATATTCTGGATTACATTCCGTCCGGCTGCACTGTGATGATCAATACCTCCGGTGCGAGAACGGCCGACGAAGCTGTCCGCATCGCCAGGTTGGCCAGAGCCGCCGGCGCCGGCAACTGGATCAAGATTGAGGTTGTTGCCGACAATCGTTATCTCTTACCCGACAACCTGGAAACATTGAAAGCAACTGAAACGCTGGTTAAGGAAGGTTTTGTCGTCTTTCCCTATATGAGCCCGGATCTCTCCATGGCCCGCCGATTGGCCGAATGCGGTGCGGCCGCGGTAATGCCTTTGGGAGCGCCGATTGGTTCCAACCGGGGATTAAAAACAAAGGAACTGGTCACGATTATGATCAGGGAAATTAAAGCTCCGATTATTGTTGATGCGGGATTGGGAAGGCCGTCCGATGCCTGTGAATGCATGGAAATGGGGTGTGCGGCGGTGCTCGTCAACACCGCCATTGCAGTTTCCCCAAACCCGGTGGAACTTGCCCGGGCATTCAGTCAGGCAGTTGAAGCAGGGAGGCTGGCCTATTTAAGCGGCATGCCCGAAAGTGTCGACGGGGCCAGAGCTTCTTCACCCCTGACGGGGTTTCTACACAATGGAGATTGAGGTCCGGCAATGAGTTATTATGATTACCATTGCCGCTATAAAAATGTGGAATGGAGCGATGCCGCCGGCGTCGTTAATAATGAAGATGTTGAACGGGCCCTGGCCAAAGAAGACCTCTCTCTGCTCGATTTTCTGGCCTTTCTCTCTCCGGCTGCGGAGGTCTATCTGGAACGGATGGCAAAAAAGGCGCAGGAAATAACACTGCGGCATTTCGGCCGAACCATCCAGCTTTATGCGCCGATTTATGTGTCGGACTATTGTGATAATCAGTGCCTGTATTGCAGCTTTAACGCCCGCAACAGGGGAGAAAGAAAGAAACTAAACCTGGACGAGGTCGAACGCGAAGCAGCATTTGTCGCGGAAGCGGGACTGCGTCAGATACTCCTGTTAACGGGGGAATCGAAGAAGGAAAGTCCGCTGGATTATCTTCGGGATTGTGTTCGGATACTCCGGCGATACTTCAGTTCCATTGCCGTTGAGATTTATCCCCTCGCCGCTGAAGACTATAAATCGCTGGTTGCAGACGGTGTTGACGGACTGACCGTTTATCAGGAAACATACAATGAAGACATTTATAAAAGCGTGCATCCTGCAGGTCCGAAGCGTAATTTCAGATTTCGTCTGGAAACGCCGGAGCGGGGCGCGCACGCCGGTATGAGACAGGTTAATATCGGTGCCCTGCTCGGTTTGGCGGATTGGAGAAAAGAAGTATTTTCCATGGGAATGCATGCCCAATATCTGCAGGATCGATTTCCTGATGTGGAAATAGGGGTGTCCGTTCCGAGGCTGAGGCCTCATGCCGGCGCCTTTCAAAGTACATGCATGGTGAACGATCAAAATATGGTGCAGATTATCCTGGCCTTGCGGCTTTTTATGCCCCGTTTGAGCATCGCTCTTTCTACAAGGGAAAATTCCCGCTTCCGGGATCACCTCATTCCTCTCGGTATTACCCGCATGTCGGCAGGGTCCGCGACCAGTGTCGGCGGCTACACTGCGCCGTTGTCCAACGACAGTGCACTTTCCCAGTTTGAGATTGCCGACCACCGGAGCATCCCGGAAATTATGGCCAT
Organism: Smithella sp.; assembly: GCA_039679325.1. Lineage (GTDB taxonomy): Bacteria > Desulfobacterota > Syntrophia > Syntrophales > Smithellaceae > MVRV01. The sequence goes on along the minus strand of JBDKVD010000061.1, from coordinate 9,859 downwards.
AATTCGACAGAAAGGGTACGATCCTGTTTTTAATGATTGGATTTTCGGAATATGACTGCGGCATTTTATGAACATCTGACACAAAAAATAGGAGAAAATAATATCAACAAGCTGCGGGAAATCAAAGTCGGGATTGCCGGAGCCGGCGGGCTGGGATCCAACTGCGCGGCGAACCTGGTTCGGGTCGGTTTTGAAAAACTGAAGATTATTGATTTTGATGTTGTGGAAGTGACAAATCTGGACCGGCAGTTTTATTTTGCCGATCAGGTTGGGATGTATAAGGTTGAAGCTCTCCGGCAAAATCTATTGCGGATTAATCCCGCCGTGCAGATAGACATAGAGATCAGGAAAATCGACCAATCCACCGCGGAAATTTTATTTACCGATTGCCTGATCGTGGCCGAATGCCTGGATAACGCGGAAAGCAAAAGCATGCTGATCGCGCAACTCCTGCCGCTGAATAAATTCATTGTAGCGGTTTCCGGCTTGGGGGGGTATGGCATGAGCGACAATATAAAGGTCCATCCAATCAAGGAAAATCTGATTATGATCGGTGATCTTCAATCAGACATTGCGCTAAGGCCCGCACTTTCTCCACGGGTAAACATCGCGGCTGCGAAACAGGCGGACACGATTCTTGAATATGCTTGCCGCAGCATTTGATATTTTAGATGAATATATAACGGCAATAGATATAACGAATTGATTTTTACAATGCGCAACAAATATTTTGCTTGACAAACAAGGCAAATTTGCATAGCTTGCGCCTTTAAATTTTTATTCCTTGGTGGTTTTTATTTATGAAGACTTATATGGCAAAAAAGGAAACACCGAACAGCGAATGGTATATGGTGGACGCTTCCGGTCAAGTATTGGGAAGATTAGCTGCTGAAGTGGCTCGCCGTTTAAGGGGCAAACATAAGGCGACTTACACTCCGCATGTCGATACAGGTGATTTTATTATTATCGTCAATGCCGAAAAGATTATGTTAACCGGCAAAAAACTGACGGATAAGGTTTATTATCACTATTCAGGTTATCCCGGAGGATTAAGAGAAACGAGTGCAGGAAAAATGCTGGCCGAGAAGCCGGAGAATTTAATTCGTACTGCAGTTCAGGGAATGTTACCCAAGACTAATCTGGGCAGGAGAATGTTGAAAAAGTTGAAAGTTTATTCCGGCAATGCTCATCCGCACGAAGCGCAGTGCCCGCATATTCTGACAGTCTAATTTCCCCGCTTAGTATAAGATTTGCTTGATTATTTACTATTTTTGGAGAAGGTATGACACAGACAGAACAACGTTATTATGCAACCGGTAAGAGAAAAAACGCCATAGCTCGTGTCTATATGAAAGCGGGCAGCGGTAATATTGTCGTTAATAAAAGAAATTACGAAGAATATTTCACCCGTCCCAGCTTAAAAATGATCATTAGACAGCCTTTCGAGATTACCGGCAAGAATGGTCAATTTGATTTATTTGTTAATGTCAGAGGTGGAGGAGTAGCCGGTCAAGCCGGAGCAGTCAAACATGGAATTTCTAAAGCCCTCTTGGAATATGATGTCCAACTGCGTCCTATACTGAAAAAAGCAGGTTTTCTCACCAGAGATGCCCGGGTTAAGGAAAGAAAGAAGTATGGACAACCGGGTGCAAGGAAAAGATTCCAATTCTCCAAACGTTAAAATTCAACAGGGGGGCTTCAAGCCTCCCTTTTTTTTGGAGCTTTATGATAAAAACAGCAATATTTGGAGCCAGTGGTTATACGGGTCAGGAGCTTACACGAATTTTATCGGGGCATCCGGAGGTGGACTTGGTGGCCGTCACTTCACGGCGTTTTGAATCCCTGCCGGTTGCCGAAGTATTTCCGTCACTTTACGGCCTGACATCATTAAAATATCAAAATGCAACGCCGGCAGATGTAGCAGAAATGTGCGATGTTGTTTTTCTTGCTCTGCCGCATGGTGTTTCCATGGAAATAGCACCTGCCTTTATTGCTGCAGGGAAAAAGGTAATCGACCTTTCCGCTGATTACCGCTTAAGAGATATTGCAACTTACGAAAAATGGTATGCGAAGCATTCCAGCGCAGGTTACCTGAAAGATGCTGTGTATGGCATTCCAGAACTCTACAGAGAGAAGATTAAGGGTTCTCTGCTTGTTGCCAATCCGGGTTGCTATCCGACAAGCATTATTTTGGGGCTGGCCCCGGCCTTGAAGAACCGGCTTTTAGATGTAAATACAATCATTGCTGATTCCGCCTCCGGCGTCAGCGGGGCGGGAAGAGATCCTCAGATCGGATCGCTGTTTTGCGAGGTTGACGGTGGATTTAAAGCTTATAAAGTCGGAAAGCATCGGCACACTCCGGAAATCGAGCAGGAGCTGAACGAACTTGCCGGCGAAAAATTCGCCATTTCCTTCACGCCGCATTTGCTTCCCGTCAAACGAGGTATTTTGAGTACGATTTATGCGAGCTTAAAAAAAGATATCACTTTATCGGATTTACACTCCCTTTATTCGTCTTTTTATTCGGAAGAAAAATTTGTGCGGGTTTGTCCTTCCGGTGTGTTCCCCAATATTTCTTCCGTTTGCGGCTCTAATTTCTGTGACATCGGTCTGACTGTTGATTCGCGGACAAAAAGAGTGATTATTGTCTCGGCAATTGATAACTTGGTCAAAGGCGCTGCCGGACAGGCCGTACAGAACATGAATATCCTGTGCGGCAATAAAGAAGACGCCGGTTTGCAGACAGCCCCGCTTTATCCTTAAAGTAACCGGTTAATACTGCAGAAAGCGAAATGGTGAAATTATGCCTATAAAGATATTTCATACTCGAACGAGAAAAAAAGAAATCTTCCAGCCTCTTCAGGAAGGAAAAGTGGGGATTTACGTTTGCGGAATTACAGCATACGATGTCTGCCACATCGGCCATGCCCGCGCCGCCGTAGTTTTTGACGTAGTGGTAAGACACCTGAGGTCACGCGGCTACCAGGTGACATATGTTAAAAATTTCACCGATATCGACGACAAGATCATTCTTCGCGCACAAAAAGAGGGCGTAAATTTTTCTGAAATATCCGAGTGCTTTATAAAGCTGCATAATGAAGATATGGCTGCGCTGGGCGTGGAAGCCCCATCCATAACTCCCAAAGCCACCGAGCATATGGACGATATGATTTCCCTCATTAATATTTTGATGGAAAAAGGATATGCCTATGCCGTCGACGGCGACGTGTATTTTGAGGTAGACAAATTTCGTCAATACGGCAGTCTTTCCGGTCGTAATCTAGATGATATGCAAGCAGGTGCACGCGTGGACATAAACGACAGGAAAAAGAATCCGATGGATTTTGCTTTGTGGAAGGCCAGCAAGGAAGGTGAACCTTTCTGGGATTCTCCCTGGGGGCAAGGCCGGCCGGGCTGGCATATCGAATGTTCGGCAATGAGCAGGCGTTATCTGGGTGAAACCTTCGATATTCACGGCGGCGGAGAGGATTTGATTTTCCCGCATCATGAAAATGAAATTGCCCAATCACAGGCCGCCAACGGCAAACCTCTGGCCAACTACTGGATGCATAACGGTTTTGTTAAGATTGATTCGGAAAAAATGTCCAAATCACTGGGCAATATCTTTCCAATCCGGGAAATTCTGAAAAATTATCACCCGGAAGTTCTGCGTCTTTTTATGCTGCAGAGCCATTACCGCAGTCCGGTTGATTATTCGACAAGCTCGCTCAATGAAGCCAGAGCAGGTCTGATCAGGTGCTATTCGACGTTGCAGCAGTTAAAAGAAATTTCGGAAGCTTCGGTCGACGGTACGATGGCGCCGGCCAAAAATAAGTCGCAAGTCAAGCAGGAAGAATATATAAATAAATTGGGCGAATTAACGGAAAAATTTGATGCGGCGCTCGATGATGATTTTAATACCGCACAAGCGTTAGGGCATGTCTTTGACGCCGTCAGACTGGTTAATAACTTTGTCATTGCAGAAAAGAATATAATTGCAGCGGCTAAATCCGCCGTATTACCGGAAGCGAAAAAGGCTTTTGACCATTTCGGCGCCGTTCTGGGTATTTTTCAGGATGACCCCGATCATTTCTTTCAAACCGACAAAGAGATGGAAGTCTGCAAAAGAGGCCTGGATGTAGCTGAAATTGAAAGCTTAATTAAAGAGAGGCAGGCGGCGAGAATTGCCCGGGAATGGGCCAGGGCGGATGAAATCAGAGACAAACTGGCGAGTCTCAATGTCGTACTCAAGGATTCCAAAGATAAAACTATCTGGTCGATAGAATGACAACCTCGTAAAAAGGCCGGATGCTGCGTTGCGCTTCATCCCTCCCCGGCCTTCGCCGGGGCAGGCTACCTGTGGCGTACGCTAAGTACGCCTCATTACTAGGCATTCGCGCGCCTTGCCTGCGACCTTTTTACAAGGTCGTCTGAAAATTGTTAATTTCACGACTTTATACGAGTCCATCATAGAATAATTGCCCGCTTTTTTACGAGTTCATCATTTTTATCTTTTTAAAATATCTGAAATATATGGAAAATATCAGGAAAGGTGGTATAAGTGCATACGAATTATATCATATTTCCTGTAATGCGAGGATTGCTATGAAAAAAATATCGAATAAGTGGCTTCTGTTGGTTCTTGCTCTCCTGGGGGGATTTATTCTTTTTGTGCCTTCTACCGACAGCAAGGTGTCCGTTGCGGGAAAAGGGATATATAAGGATATTAAAACATTTAACGAAGTTTTTGATTTGGTGAGGAAAAACTACGTTGATGAAGTAGATCCTCGATCGCTGATTCAGGGTGCCATCAATGGTATGATAAAAACTCTTGATCCCCACAGCGCCTTTATGAACGCCGAAATGTACAAAGAACTGGAAGTGGAAACAAAGGGACACTTTGGCGGAATTGGTATTGAAATTACACTATTAAAGGATGTTTTAACAGTTGTATCACCCATCGAGGACACGCCTGCTTATAATGCCGGCATAAAACCCGGTGATCAGATTATAAAAATTGACGGCAAGTCCACTAAAGACATTACAATCATGGAAGCCGTCCAAAAGATGCGCGGGCCTAAGGATACCAAAGTTACGATCACAATTATGCGGGAAAAAATGGACAAGCCCAAAGATTTTGTCTTGAAGCGCGCCATTGTTCAAATCAAGAGCGTTAAAGCCAAGACATTTGAAGACAATATCGGGTACATTCGGATAGCTTCTTTCCACGAAAGAACATCTGATGATTTGCGTAAAGCATTGAAGGATGTCACGGGTAAATTGCGTCCTATGAAAGGACTGGTTTTGGATTTAAGAAATGATCCCGGCGGGTTGCTGATCCAGGCGATTGAAGTATCGGATATGTTTCTTAAAGCTGGTGTTATTGTTTCCACCCGCGGTCGTACAAAGAGTATGGAATCCAAAATAAAGGCTAAAGACAATGGCAACGAGATAACCTGTCCGATTGTTGTTCTCGTTAACGAGGGCACAGCCAGTGCGGCGGAAATTGTTGCCGGCGCACTTCAGGATAATGGCCGGGCTTTGGTAGCAGGTACGCAAACATTCGGCAAAGCATCGGTGCAGACAATAATACCGCTGGAAAATGGTTCAGCGCTGAAACTGACCACTGCCCGTTATTATACCCCTAAAGGGCGTTCCATTCAGGCGGAGGGCATCAAACCGGATATTTTTGTTAAATATGTCAGACATACGGAAGATGCAGATAATGACTGGGAGGACCGGATCAGGGAAAAGGATCTTAAAGGCCACATCAAACCGGCTAAAGAAGACGGCACCAAACTGGATGAAGTGCAGCTCAAAGATGTGAAGGATTTTTCGGATTTAACCAGGGATAATCAGCTGAAAACGGCAATCGATATCTTGAAGAGCTGGGATGTCATGAAAAAAAATTTGAACGGTTGATCTATATAAAAAGTTTTCCAATACCAACCTATGAAACTGTTGAAACGTTTCCTTAAAGTACTTCTGATATTATTAATAATTCTTTCCATTGCGGCGATAATGTACATTCTGCAGTGGAAAGAAGAACCGGCGGAAATAAAACCGCCGAAAAAAGAAGCAAAAAAGACTGAAAAAATCAAGACGGGTTTGCCGGAGCCGGAAAAGAAAAAAAAGCCGAAGGAAGTGGCTGTTGTCCCTAAAAGCCTGCCGGAAAAAGCAAAAGAAAAAGAGGCGATAGTTGAGCCCAAGATAAAAAAAATTCCGTCGCAGCGCCGTCAGGTGGCGATAATTATCGATGATATAGGCAATGATCTGAAACCGGTAAGAGAACTTCTGCAAATCGATGCCGACATTACCTTTGCTGTTATGCCTTTTTGCAGTCATACACGCGAAGCTGCGGAAACAGTGCATCGCGCCCGCAGAGAAATACTTTTACACCTGCCCATGGAACCTGCATCCTATCCCCGTGAAAAGCCGGGAAAGGGCGCTCTCTTTACCGATATGAACGAAGAGGAACTCCTGTTCCAGCTGAACAAAAACCTGGCTTCGGTGCCCCATATTTCGGGTGTTAATAACCACATGGGTTCAAAATTCATGGGTGATGAAAAAAAGCTGACGCTGATTTTTGACCGGTTAAAGGCTAAAAATTTGTTTTTTATCGATTCGAGAACAACGCCCAATTCGAAAGCTTCGACTGTTGCTAAAAAAGCAGGACTGCCGCTGGCTTCACGTAAGATATTTCTTGATAACAACCGCAACTATAATGAGATTTACAAAATATTAGCCGGTGTCGCCCGGGATACGGAAGCCGGTAATATTTCACCGATTATAATTATCGGTCATCCGCATCCGGAAACTATACGGGCAATAAAGGACGCAAATAAAATACTACGGGAAAAGGGTGTGGTTGTTGTCCCGGTTTCTAAGTTGGTAAAAGGATAAAGCGCGTCAAGGTTGTTCTTAATTTCATTTGAACTAAAAAATATCTTAGAGCCGGGAGAAAATAAATATTTACTATGCAAAAAAAACATAAATATCGAATATTGCCGCTTGCGATAGCGATTATGACGATCACCGGCTGCTGCCTTAGTTCTTCTTTGGTTTATTCGGATAAAAGTTCCGCTTCATCAATACATCATTATTCTCTGAGTGTGCTTTTGCTGTTGGACGGACAGGTTGACGAAGCCGCCGCGGAGTTGGAAAAGGCAATTAATGCGGATCCCGATTCAGTTTACCTGAAAACGGAGCTTGTTTCTCTTTATGCGGAAAAGGGTGAATTATTCAAGGCTGTGACTTTGGGAGAGAAAACACTTGATCTTGATCCGGATAACAGCGATCTGCACCAGATTATGGGCGGTGTGTACCTGAACACTCGTGAATATCAGAAGGCTATCAAAGAATACAAAAAGGCAATTGAACTGGAACCGAAAAATGAAATCGCCCATCTTTACCTGGCCACAATTTATGCAGAAGAAAAGGAATACGATAAGGCAGAAGAAATCTTTATCAAATTATTGAAAATAGATCCCGACAATATAATGGGCATATATTATTATGGCAAAGTATTGTCGGAGATGCAAAAATTTGATGCCGCAGTTGAAATGTATCAAAGAGCAATTTCCATCAGGCCTTATTTTGAAGCAGCAGTATTCGATTTGGCGGCTCTATACGAAAAGCAAAAGAAAATAGATAAAGCAATCGAGGTTTATCGCAATTACATTGAAATTAATCCCGCCCGCATGAATTTAAGGGTGAAAATCGGGGACCTTCTGATTAAAGATAAGAAATATGAAGAGGCGAGAAAAGAATTTCAGCAATTGCTGGCAATTAATCCCGAAAACATTGAAGTTCGAATTGCCCTGGGGCTTTTATATTACGAAATGAAGCGTTTTGATTTAGCAGTTTCGGAATTTTTGAAGGTGCTGGAGAAAAATACAGGCGATGATCGTACACGTTATTTACTGGCCAGCGCTTATGAGGAAAACAATAACAACAAATCAGCGCAGGATGAATATAAAAAAATATCCATAACATCCGATTTGTACACCAATGCCAGGATTCACACGGGAATGATGCTCAAGAAAGAAGGCAAGCTGCCCGAGGCAATCAAACTGATAAAAGAATCGATTGCTAATAAGAAGGACCAGGCGCCATTTTATCTTTTATTATCTTCTCTTTATGAAGATAATAAGGATTTATCCAATGCGGAGAAAATTTTAAAAGAGGGGCTGGAAATTTTGCCCCAGAATGTAGATATGCATTACAGCCTGGGTGTTATTTATGAAAAGACAAATCGTTTCCCTGAAAGCATCAGGGAAATGGAGACGATTTTAAGTATCGATCCGGACAATGCAGAGGCGCTTAATTTTATCGGCTACAGCTACGCCGATCGCGGTATTAAACTGGATGAGGCCGAGAAATTGATTATTAAAGCATTGAAAATCAAACCGGACAATGGTTATATGATCGACAGTCTGGGCTGGGTATATTTTAAACAAGGCAAATTTGCGGACGCGCTCTCCAATATAAAGAAAGCGATGGAGATTATGCCTGCGGATGCCGCCATCATTGAACATTTAGGGGATATTTATCTGAAGATGGGCAGGTTAAAAGAAGCACGGGAAGCATATGAAAAGGCGTTGAAAATTGATCCCAAAAAAGAATCGCTGCAGAAAAAACTGGAAAATTTAATAAGGGAAAAGTGAATCAATACAAATAAGCACCGGCTGATATTGCATATGTAATTACTCGAGCGATCGAAGAAACTTTTTCTATGCCAAACCGATTTTACCTTTTGAGGAAAATTCTATTTTTGATTATCCCCGTAATATTGAATGCGGGGTGCGCTAAACAGACAGTTATTTCCCATTATCCTTCAACGCAAAACGTTCTTTTGTCAATTTCCAATGCTGTTTCTAAAACTGATACATTGATCGCTGGAGCCCGGATTAATCTGGTCACTCCCCAGGGTTATTTTCCGCTGCGAGCAGCTCTAATTATCAAAAAACCGTCATATCTGCGTCTGGAACTTCTTCCACCCATAGGACCGCCGGATTTCTTTCTGGCTGCGACTCCTCAATACATGAAGATTCTATTGCCGGGGAAAGGAGAATTTTATCAAGGAGAGCCTGACGGCCATAACCTGTCGCGATTTCTTCCCTGGGTAATTAATATTGAAGATATTGTGGCGATATTTACATGCACTTATCCGCCTTTAAACGGAGATGTCGCTTATCAGCGTTACCTGGAGAAAAATAACCTGCGGATAGAAATGAAAGCTGAAAGTGGAGTAAAGCAAACAGTCTGGATAGAACCTGCCGGCCGTTTGAGCAAACTCGAACGCTTTGATGAAAACTCGAAATTGCTTTATACTGTTTCATTTTCAGATTATAAAGAAGGCAATCCGATTGCCGGTAGAATTGATGTCAGTATGGCGGACGGCATTACTTCTATTGATCTAAAATATTCCGATCTTAAAATTGAAAAAGCAAACGATTTATCAATTTTCGACTTGCCTGTGCCTGCCGGATTTAAGGAAATTATTATGAATTGATGCCATTTGGCCGGGCAGACTAAAGCGAAGGACATTGAAGACATTAAATGTTTTTTAAAGAAAAGACCTGCTTTTAATATTCTTTAGGGGTAAATATTTAAGATGAGAAAGAATGATAAGACAAATGACCGATGCCTGATAGAAATCAGAAAACACGAGCAAATTACCGAGATGGAAAAGTCAGAAACGAAGCGCAAACTGGCGGAAGCTGAAGAGCTGTACAAAACACTGGCGGAAAGCTCTTTTGCCGTCGTTTTCATAGTGCAGGATGGGAAGTACCGCTTTATTAACACAAGCGCCATTGCATATGCCGGATACACCTCGGAGGAACTCGTAGGACAGGAC
>JBDKVD010000060.1:0-3747 GCA_039679325.1 Smithella sp. | reverse complement strand
TTGCTGTGGAGGCAGGCATCAAATTAGGCTGGGAACATTATACCGGGCTATCAGGAAAAGTTATCGGGATGGAAAGTTTCGGCGCCAGCGCACCCGCTCCGGTTCTGTTTGATAAATTCGGGTTTACGGAAGACAACATTATCGCTGCTGCTAAAGAGATGCTCAATTTCTAATTACGGGGGAAAGGATGATTGCCGCAGGTCTTGAATATTTCCTGGGTGCGTACGAAAGCGTAGTTCTTGATGCGTTGAAATCATTGCAGAAGGACAGGATTATTCAACGCATATGGGAGAGGGACTATACTGTCTGGAAATCAAAGCCGGACGGCATTGTTAATCGTCTGGGCTGGCTTCATGCGCCTTGCGAAACAATGGAGAAACTGTCTGATATTCGCTCCGTAGTTGTTCCAATGATCGCTGAAGGCTATAAAGATGTTGTCCTCCTGGGCATGGGCGGTTCCAGTCTGTCCGCCGAAGTATTTGCCCAAATGTTAGGCAGCCGTGAGGGACATCCGAAATTACATATTTTAGATACAACCGATCCCTTGACCATCTTCCGGCTTGCAAATCAACTTGATTGGGCCAAGACTATTTTTCTTGTCTCTTCCAAATCGGGCACAACCCTGGAAACAGTTTCGCTGTTTCATTATTTTTATAATTCGGCCCTGAAGAAAACAGGTAAACAGGCTGGCCGTAATTTTCTATTTATTACCGATCCCGAAAGCCCTATGGAGGAGCTGGCACGCAGGCTGTCATTAAGACATGTATTTTTAAGCAATCCGGCCGTCGGAGGCCGCTACTCGGCGCTTGCCTTTCCCGGTATAGTTCCTGCCGCCTTGCTGGGTGTTGATATTGAAGGCATTTTGAGCAACGCCCGGGCCGTTGTGGAAAATGAAAAAGCGAAGTGTTTTGACGGTAAATTGAATTCCAGCGGCACCGTTTTAGGAACTGCTTTAGGAGCCCTGGCGAAAAGGGGACGCAATAAACTTACTTTTATTTTTCCTCCGTCATGGATGCCTTTTGGCGGCTGGCTGGAACAGCTTCTCGCCGAAAGCACCGGCAAGGAAGGCAAGGGAATTCTGCCGGTCTGTGCGGAGAAGTTGAACGCTCCGGCAAGCTACAATGATGATCGTTTATTTGTAATTTTTCACAATAAAGAAAAAATAGAATCCCCTCAAGTTTCCGCCATTATTGATGCCGGTCATCCGGTGATTACCATCAGGGTCAAGAGACGGCTTCAGTTGGGCGGGCAGATGTTTCTTTGGGAAATGGCTACAGCCGTGGCCGGACACATTATGGAAATTAATCCCTTCGATCAGCCGAATGTGGAAGCCAGTAAAGTTCTGACCCGCCGCATGATTGACCTTTACCGCAGGAACAAAGAACTGCCGCAGGAAAAAGCCGACCTGACGACGGAAGAATGCGATGTTTACGGCTTTCCTTCTGCTGCTGCACCGGCCGACGCTTTGGCAGGCTTTCTGGCTGCTGCAAAAGACGATGCTTATGTCTGTCTGCAGATTTATCTGACATCAGAACCGGAAGTGGATGCAGCGCTGCGTAAGTTGCAGGAGTCAATCAGGAGGAAATGCAAAGTGGCGGTAGTAGCCGGTTATGGACCGCGCTATTTACATTCGACAGGTCAGCTTCATAAAGGTGATGCCGGGAATGGTTTGTTTATTCAACTTACCTCAAATAATGTTCAGGATATAGAAATACCTGATTACCCTGGTGCTTCCGGTTCGACGCTTACTTTTGGCGCGATCAAAGCGGCGCAAGCCATGGGAGACAGGCAGGCGCTGATCAAACTCGGTCGGAAAGTTATTCGTTTTCATCTGAAAGGCAACATTATCGCTAATATTAAATCTCTTGCCCTTAATCTTGCCGGACGGCAATAGTAACCGCAATATCTATATTAATTAGGGGTTTTCCTACTTCGGAAAAGAAAATAAAAATGTGCTACGCATGAGAATGCCGTGTGTTCTTGTGCTTTTTTGCTTTGTAAAGCATGGCGTCCGCTTTTTTCAGGAGGGTGTTGGCGTCGTCGATTTCCTGCTCGCAGCAGGATAAGCCAAAACTTATGGAAATTGGAATGGAAGTGCCTTCAAAATCCAGGGCATGGTCAACAAAAAAAGATTTCAGTCGATTCGCCAGTTCAGACGCTTCGCGCATGAGCGTGTTAGGGAGGATAATGACAAACTCATCGCCTGCAAATCTCGCTACGACATCACTTCCACGAGTCATCCGCAATAAACTGTGGGCTACATATTTCAGGACACAATCACCTGCTTTATGCCCAAATTGGTCATTTACCATTTTGAAATCGTCAACATCGAGGAAAACCACCGTCAGCGGAGTTTCGTATCGCTTGGCCCGTTCCAATTCTTTTTTCAGAATTTGCTCCATGACTCTGCGGTTTATCAATTGAGTGAGAGGATCCGTTGAGGCTAAAATATTCAGTTTTTCATGAGCCATAACATTGGACAGACAAATGGAAACAATTGTTGCAAGCTGTTTCAGCAGCGTTGTATCCATTTCCGGCTCGTAGCGTGATGGTGAATAATCACCGTGATTAAGACTTCCGATAATCTCTCCGTCAACGGTGAGGGGAGCGATGGCCAGAGACTGTATACGATTTTTATATGAGTGGGGAATCAATGCCTGAAAAGAGCTCAAATTATTATTTACCAGGATAGGATCCGTTGAACTTTTGGTAAGCTTTAGAAATGCCTCTCTGCTAATTGGATTTGTACGTTCCTTCAGAATTTTTGATGGTGCAGATTTCTTAATCATATCGGCGACGTCACTGCCGTCGATCAGTGATATCCATACATAGGGGATATCCCGCTTGTTCTGTATTTCCGTTAATAGTTTTTCCAGAAAATCCCTGAAGTTCAGGATGGATAAAACACTTGCTTCAATTTCGAAAAATTTTTGGGCAATCTCCTGGTTTTTGCCTAATGTTTCTATTATCTTTTCCATGTCTTTCATAAGCTACATCTCTTCTCTGTCATCAGCCACTCGCTATATTCGTTGCCGCTATAAGTTTTTGAAGATAATTTTGCTCTTTACAGAATCTCTTTTGTTGCTTTGATAAGACATCTCTATGAAGGGGACTATAAAAAAAACGATATTATGTCAATTAAATATGAAAATTATTATAGATATTAAGATGCTCTTAAAATCACGGTGTATGAAATGTCATACATAATTCTTCGCTTATTGTAGGGAATGTTATTCAGAACAGCCGGCGAAAAATCTACTATTTTTTCCAGATGCCATGGAAATTCAACCTCTTAGCTACAGGCACTCTTTTGGCACGTGTTGTGCTAATAAATTCATGCCAAAAATAAAATTTAGTTTCTTCCGAGAACTTGAAGTATGGTTGTTTTGTATAAGTCCTGTTATTATTTGGACAATATTTTTAAGCAGATTTTGTTGACATATCGGAATTTAAGAAGTAAAAAGGTTAATATTGAAAATTAAAGGAAAAGCTCAAATCAATAATTTTGCAGAGAGTATCGATTTGTGTTTTTTTAATAAAATCTTAAAGGAGGAAATAATGAAAAAGAATGTTGTGTTTTTTGTTATCATGTTGATGTTACTTGCCTTTACGACTTCGTATGCACAAGTGAGGCCCGGATCAGTTACCATTACACCAACAATCGGCGGTTACATGTTTGAAGGCAATGAAGACATGGATAACTCGGTGAGCGTGGGATTGCGGGCAGGATACAATTTTACCAAATAT
>JBDKVD010000059.1:0-9127 GCA_039679325.1 Smithella sp. | reverse complement strand
CGCCTGCCGACTGACTGCGCCAATGCCCGCCAGCACGTCTTGATCTATCGCAACGGCCCGGCGGTGGCGTCCCTGATCGACGAACTGAAACAGGTGTCGGTGACCCCGATCATCATTGAGGAGGATGAGGCGGAGGCACGACGGGTGCAGGAGACCGGTTGCCGCGTGGTCTACGGCAATCTCGAAGGCAAGGTGATGACCCGCGTCGCCCTGACAGATAGTCGTGCCCTGATTCTCAACGACAGCGACCACCGCAATGCCGCGGTCGCCATCACCGCGCGCCAGCTCGGTTTCACGGGCGACATCCTTGGCCTGGTGGAAAATCCGTTCCACCGCCAGCCAATGATCCTCGCCGGAGCCACGGCTGCCTTTACCCCGCGGCATGTGTTAGGAGCGGCTCTCGCCGCCCGCGCCAGCCGCAAGGTCAGCCCGGCGGTGGCCGGCGAGCAATACCTGGGCACCAACCTGCAAGTCAGCGAAGTGCGCATCCATGCCGGCAGCGTGCTTGCCGGCCGCACGATCGGCGAGTGCCAACTCGCCCACGAAACCGGTGTAACCGTCATCGGGCAGTGGTTCAACGGTCGCCTTGATGTGTCACCGCGATCCGGCACCCGGATCGAAGCAGGAGGGATCCTGCTGTTGGTCGGCAGTGCCGAGAACATCGGGCGGTTCACCGAGATTTGCTCCGGCACCACCAAGCTGAAACGCCACGGCCCGTTCATCGTCGCCGGCTACGGCGAGGTAGGCGGCAAGGTGGTGGAACTGTTGCAAGACGCCGGCGAGGAAACGCGCGTGATCTCGCTGCACCCCGGGCCCGGCGTGCAGATCGCGGGAAATGTACTGGATCCGAAGCTGTTGACCGAGGCCGGGGTGGAGGAGGCACAGGCAGTGATCCTCGCCCTGCACGATGATTCCACCACGCTCTTCGCCACCGTAATCCTGAAGGATTTGGCACCGCATGTGCCTGTGATCGCGCGCGTGGACCGTCAGGAAAACGTCGAACGCATCCACGTGGCCGGTGTTGATTTCGCATTGTCGATCAGTCAGGTGACCGGTCAGATCCTTGCCCGAAGATTGTTAGGCAAGGCGGCGGTGTCGCTTGACCAGGGGCTGAAAGTATCCCTGGTGGCTTCGCCGGAACTGGTCGGGAACAATCCCGCCGGCCTGCGCATCCGCGAGCGCACCGGATGCTCGGTCGTGGCGGTGGAACGGGGCGAGGACGTGCTGGTGCGTTTCGACGGCGATTTCCGCTTTTTACCCGAGGACTCGATCTACATCTGCGGCAGTGAAGCCGCGATCCGCAAGTTCACCGCAGAGTTTCCGTCCGCATGAGGAGGCTGTGTCGCAATTGCAGTAATTGTCATTCCGTCCGGCATTCGCCAGATAAATTTCAGCGAAGCGCGACTTTGAGCCTGCCCCGTGCTTGACGCGGGGGAATTCAGTGTTATCAGTAAGTTCTGGATACCGGCCTTCGCCGGCATGACGATTATGGGGATAATTATTCTATTTTGACACAATCTCAAGGCGGAGGGAGACGGAGTTCAGGGACGAGGCGGCAAGGTTTGGCGCCAACTTGTCCGTGAACAAAATGCTGGATGACGTGTCATGATAAATCTGACCTCACAAAGAGCCATTCCTTGTGATTAAGTTTTATCGAAAATCTTTTGGCAGTGGATTACTTAACTCAATGATTTATATAAACATCAAGTTCAATATTGATGAGGAGGTGTAGGAAAAATGCAGAAAGAACGACTGGTTGTTATCGGTGGAGATGCGGCAGGAATGAGCGCTGCCGCTCAAGCAAAGCGGATTAAGCCTGAGCTGGACATCATTGTCTTCGAGAAGGGGCCGCATACATCCTATTCTGCCTGAAGTATTCCCTACTACGTCGGCAGGGTTGTCGACGATATCCGGAAGCTCGTGGCTGTCACACCGGAGAAATTTCGAGACGAATACGGTATTGATGCCCGTATCCTCCATGAAGTTACCGAGATCGATCTGAAAAACCGTCGTCTCTGTGTCCGCGACATCGGGGGAAACAGGGAACAGTCTGAGGCCTTTGATCATCTGTTGGTAGCCACGGGCGCCATTCCTTTCTGCCCTAAGGTGCCCGGATCCAATGCCCGGGGCGTATACGGGCTTCATTCTCTCCAGAGCGGCATCCGGGTGAGGGATGTCATAGACAGGGAGAACCCCCAAAAGGCCGTTGTTATAGGAGGAGGATATATCGGGCTCGAAATGGCGGAGGCACTGATTATGAGAGGCCTCGAAGTTTCTTTAGTGGAGCAGGCCGGCCAGGTCATGAACACGCTGGATCCCGATATGGGCGCGCTTGTTTCCGATGCCGTCATGCGTGTGGGTGTAAAACTCTTCAGGGAAGAAACTTTTCAGTCCGTCGAAGTCGCAAGTGGTCGTGTTCAGGCCGTTGTTACGGATCACCGGACCATTCCTGCCGACATAATTATTTTAGGGCTGGGAGTCCGCCCCAACACGGAACTTGCCGAGCGGGCGGGAATTTCCCTCGGCGTGCAAAAGGCCATTAAAACCAATGACCGGATGCAGACGAACATCCCGGGTGTCTGGGCGGCAGGCGATTGCTCGGAATCATTCCACCTTGTAAGTCGGCGTCCTGTTCATATCGCCCTTGGAACTATCGCCAACAAGCAGGGCAGGGTTGCCGGGATTAACCTGGGCGGGCGATATGCCACTTTCCCGGGTGTGGTGGGAACGGCTGTGAGCAAGATATGTAATATGGAAGTGGCCAGGACAGGCCTCCAGGAGAAAGAGATCAAGGCTCTCGGACTGGAATATGTGACGGGACGGATCAACAGTATTACGCGGGCCAGTTATTATCCCCATGCAGGTAAAATAACAGTGAAGGCACTTGCCGAAAAGGGAAGCGGCAGACTTCTGGGTGCCCAGATCGTGGGCGTGGAGGGGGCGGCCAAGCGGATTGATGTTTTCGCAACGGCGCTGCACGCCGGATTTAGTGTTGAGGAGATGATCAATCTCGACCTCAGTTATGCACCTCCTTACTCCACCGTGTGGGACCCGGTGCATCTTGCCGTTCGCAAAGCCGAAGCGGCGCTGACGGGACGTTGATAAGAGCTATTGCAAAATAGTAGTTCGCAACGTCAGGACTTTTCAAAATCATTTGTTCGTAGATAAGATGAAAAAATAAGAAAATGTTGATAATGCAATCGAATCAAATTATTATGAAGCAAACATGCATTATCATGCGTGGTGTTTTATCCCGACAGCACTGTCGGCGTTTGCAATATTCACACTGGTCCATATAAACAATGGTTAGCCCGCACTGGAGACGCCTTGCGCATCATCGGTAATCAAGAAATCGACACGACTGAACCGCTATGGCGGTACTTTAAGACCGAGAGATTCTTAGAGCTACTGGAATCGAGCGAGCTGTACTTTGCCGCTGCAAGGCAGTTCGAAGATCCGTTCGAAGGCGCAGTCGCTATACTGCCGCCGGGCTTCCCTGTTGATCCGCGCTACGCAGAACTTGAGTCGCATGAGCGAGCCTTTGAAGAGCTTCGACGTCTTACGAAGGTGAGTTGTTGGCATCGGGCCACCTACGAGAGCGATGCCATGTGGCAGCTTTACGCTGGATCACGCAAGGGTGTTGCTGTATGCACAAACGCAGACCGAATTCGTGCTGCTGCCAAGCCCTTCCGGCTGAAGCCAGAGTTTGGGCATGAAGACCTCTGGGCCGGGAATGTAAACTATGTAGATTTGTTGAAGGAGCGTCTTCGCGTGAGCATGATGGACCGCTTCTGGTACAAGCACATGGCCTTCTCTTGGGAACGGGAGTTCCGTTTGGCTATCTCGGTAAGGATGGCGGAAGAATTTGGGGTTCAAGTGCCTGAGCACGGGGTCAAGGTTGAGTTCGACATTCCGAATCTCATTGACCGCATCTATCTCGGCCCTTCTTTGTCCGAAGCCGAAGTTGGAGCAATTTGCACCGCGGCCAGGGCTCACAATCTCGAAGACCGCATCAGGGTCACAAGCATGCTCGGCACCCCACGGTACACGTAGTGCGGGCTAACCCCTCGCTCAAGCGGAGCGACAGCGGCAGGCCACCAGGCCCGGTCCAGCAGATCAAACGTACGGAGGTTCTAGGTTGCGCAACAGACTTAGGGGTATTCAGGGGACATAACACCAAATTTGGAAATACATGTTATGTCCCCTGAATATGCTTTGAACAAAAAGCTTCATGAATATGGATTTGCCAGGGTATTTCTATACCATTACCTATTTGATGTTATCTATGAGTGGCCAGGCTGGAAGAAGGTCGGCGAGGAAAAGTTCATTTCAACCATTGACTAGTTCAAGAACAGACGGGATGGAGATTCAGGATAAAGAGTCGTTTCACCGGATCGCTTACACTCCCGGTGAACTTTATGTTTAGCTTTTCCCACAAGGAGGAACCATGAAGCAATACAAGGTGTTTAAGCATCCATCTGGCGCGATTGAAGCGGTTAAGCAAGGTTGGTCTTGGCCGGCATTCTTCTTTAGTTTCATTTGGGCAATGGTCAAGAAAATGTGGGCGCTCGGTGTTGGCTTCTTCGCGGCCTTCTTCATTCTTGGCATCATACTTGGCATCATACTTGGCTTGGCTGGCGTAAAAGAAAATGCAGCAAACGGTCTAATCAACATAGCTGCGATCATTGCAAATAGTGTATTTGGGGTAAACGGCAATGCTTGGCGTGAAAAGAATCTACTTTCGAGGGGGTTTGAGTTTCGGGACACAGTAACAGCTGCCAATCCTGATGGTGCTATGGCGTTGATCTTGAAAAGTGATCAAGCACCTACAAGCTAATCGGGTAAGGGGAAGTATTTCTCTTCCCCTTACCACACCACCCGGCATGTGGGTCTCCTTCGACTAGGGTATTCGGTGTATTCAGGGTGTATTCAGGGGACATAACACCAAATTTGGAAATACATGTTATGCCCCCCGAATACCACCCCGTTCAAAGTGCACCAGTTTTAGCCAGAGGACTTCATGGGGTATCCGGTAGTTGAGGCAATTTCCGGGGGCGGGCCATTAAATGAAGAAAACATTAAAAATAATCCTGTTTATCTTCATGGTAATTTTTTTGGGGGGATGTAATATGCAAAACAGATATCTTTATTTCCCCAGTGCCGAGTGGCCTTCCGTGCGAATGCTTGAATATGAAAACATGAAACTCTGGCAGGCGACGGCCTCGGATTATCGGGGTTTGATTGCCGTTCACGAAGCACCCGCGCCCAATGGCACCATTGTTCTTTTCCACGGCAATGGCGGCACGGCACTCGACAGAGGCTTCTATTTAAAGCCGCTTATGGAACTGGGATTTCGCGTAATCTTAGCCGAGTATCCGCAATATGGAGGCCGCCCGGGAAAAGTGGGAGAAAAACCGTTTGTCGCCGACGGTCTGGAGACGGTGAACCTGGCCTACAAGCAATATGGAGAACCGCTTTACTTGTTGGGCGAATCACTTGGTTGTGGCGTTACTGCCGCTATCGTTAAACAGACATCAGTTCCTATTGCCGGTATAATATTAATCACACCCTGGGACACGTTGGCTTCCGTTGCCAAGTCTATATTTCCTTTTCTTCCTGTGAAACTGGTTTTAACCGACAAGTATGACAGCATCGCAAATCTTAAATCGTTTAAAAAGAAAATATCCATAATTGGGGCGGAACGCGATGAAATTCTGCCGATCAGGCATGCAATCAATTTGTATAACTCCATTCCCGAAGGCAAAAAGCGCATGTGGATAATTAAAGGTGCGGGTCATAACGATTGGTCGTTCCATATGGATGCTTCTTTGTTCAAAGAAATGACCGATTTTGTCAGGATGGACAACCTGTAACCTGTGTCTGTCCTGCCGGATATGAGCACAGATAAGCACTTGCCCCTATTTTTTATTTAGAGACTGTGTCATAATTGCGGTAATTGTCATTCCGAACGTATGTGAGGAATCTTATTCCATTTCCAAATCAAGCGCTACCTTTGTTGGCGTCGTCGTCGGCTTCCTCAACGTATGTATAATACGCCTCGACGCCTCCTCCTAGCCGCCGCGGTATCATCATTGATTTAGAAATGGAATTAAAGGTCACTCACATACGTTCGGGACATGGATTTCTCGCTTCGCTGAAATTTATCCGGCGAATGCTGGAAATGACATAAAATGAATTATGACACAACCTCTTAAGAACGAGAAACTAAACAGATCATCTTGATAACCGGAGGACTGCTGCTATGTCGAAGAATATTGTCATTTGTTCAGATGGCACCGGTAACTCAGCCATCAAAGGACGCGGCACAAACGTCTTTAAGTTGTTCGAAGCAATCGACCTTAATGGACACCGAACTAACCCTGAACTTGTACCCCAGGTTGCATTTTATGACGACGGCGTTGGAACGGAGAACTTCAAACCGGTCAAGATTTTCGCGGGCGCTACAGGCTTTGGACTCAGTCGAAATGTCAAACAGCTCTATAAAGAACTGGTGCGCATCTATGAACCCGGCGATCGTATCTTTCTTTTCGGTTTCAGTCGAGGAGCTTTTACAGTCAGGACACTCGCCGATCTCATAGATAAATGCGGCATCCTCGAAGCTAAGAAGCTGACCACGGCGGATGAGCTGGAAAAGATGGTCCGCAAAGTATATGGGGTGTACAGGAAATATTACCGCACCGCGTTTATGGAATTATTTCTCGGCAAGCCCGACCAATCAGTTACTCAGCAATTCAAAGACTCCTATTGTCATCGGTTTAATGTAACAATTGCGTTCATAGGTGTATGGGACACGGTAGACGCGGTGGGGATACCCTTTCATTTAGGCGATTTCATTAATCTGGTTTTCTACAGATTCAAATTCCCCGACTATTACCTCAGCAAATCGGTCGAGCACGCCTGTCATGCTTTGGCGATTGACGATGAGCGGCACTCTTTTCATCCTTTATTGTGGAATCAGGATAAGGGTGATGATGAAAGAATCGAACAGGTATGGTTTGTCGGAGCCCATTCCAACGTCGGCGGCGGGTATCCGAAGCATGGTATTTCACTTGTGGCCCTTGATTGGATGCTGCAGAAGGCCGGGAATTTGCAGCTTCGAATCCTCGCCTCCGACAAGAAGCTTTATCGTGAACACATGAATGTTGATGATAAGATATATGACCCGCGCGCAGGTCTGGGCATCTTTTATCGCTGGAAGCCTCGCGACATTGCGGCGATGTGTCACGAGAACAATGTGAAACCGGTAATTCACTTAAGTGTCCTCGAGCGTATTGCGCACGGCACGGAAGATTATACACCCGGCAATCTTCCCCCCAATGCCAGGGTGGCCATCACGCCGACAGGTGACGCCGGTGAGGACGCGGCGGCTCTCGAACGGGCGCAGGCCGTTGAATCTGTTCTCAAAGCAGCACACACTGACGGGAGGCCGCTTTTATCGCACGTAAAGACCGAGATCGTAATTGGACGTATTTCGTACTATTTATATCTGCTGGCCTGCACAGCGGCTGTGCTTGCCGCTTCCATTCCCGAAGGAGAGGATGCACTCGCCAATCCTTTATTATTGATAAAAAATGCCGGATTATTTATTATCCACCTTGCAACTTTGCAGTTTGCAGCGATTTTCGCCGGCTTAAAAAGACTTGCAATGTCACCTGAGATTCTGGGGTTTCTCGGCAGCGCTTTTTTAGTGGCATATCTGTTGGCGCTGTTCACGGACCGTCGCCTGAGCAAAGTTTTCTCGCATTTCTGGCATGTGGTGCAGCCAAAATTGCTTCTCGCGTTGAAGCGTGCCCGGAAATCTGGAATTAAGTTGGAACCGTAATATAAAAACCTTTTCCCTTGACATCAAATCACTGTTTTATCTATAAGTTTTCAGAAGCAACTATGTCCATACCGGGGTGTTGAAATCATGGATCAAAGTATAGAGAGATTAGTTGTTACCGCCTTAATCAGTTGCGTCTTTAGCATCATCATTGCCGTAATCACAACCAACCATAAATTAAAAAAGCAATTCGACATCGATAAAGAGAAAGAAAATGAACGTATCCGGATAAAATATTTACAGCCGCTGCTTGTCGCCGCCCAGGATTTGCTGGAACGGATAACCGACATTCGAAGACGCCGAATGAATAACCTGGAAAAAATCCGGATGATGCAGTGGTTTAATAAAGTTAAAACAGAAAGTAAGGCGGATAAAAGTTCCTTTGCCTTCTGGGCTAACGACGAAGGTTATTTTGCCGTCTCCACCTTGTACATCACGGCGGTTTATTTTTCTTACGCCAGCAAAATCCGCCGGGAATTTCCTTTTATCCAGTTGAGCTCGGGCGACAACAAAGATCTGCTCTATCGCATCGCCGACGTCCGGTTTTCCATCGGCGGCAAATTCGGCATCTGGGAAGCAATTCAGGATTCACTGGGCCGCTACTTAATAAACGAAGACGGTTCGATAAAAAATTACCGGAATTTTACGGAAGCAATAAGCAGTGAAGATGCGGTATGGTTTAACCGTCTGATTGATTTTTACCAGGACATCGATAAGAAACTCGAAGATCATCTGGAGAACATTGAATCATCTCTGGAATTCCTGATTGAATTTCTCAGCGACAATCTGCAGGTCAAAAGAACCGAATACTGGATAACGGATGAATCTTTGGCCGAGCTTGCCGACAAAAATGTTCCTCCGCATGTTGTTGAAGGGTTGAAGAAAATCAAGGGCATAGTTTACAAAAATGAATTTGATTTTTTTCATACACTGGTGCTTTGTATCGGCCAGGATGATTCCGATGATTATAAACCTTCGATTATGCGCCATGCGGCAAAAAAAGATATTGAATTGCTGTTGAAGAATTGAGGCATTTCCCTTCATGACTAATCATGCATCAGGTTATGCATATTATTATGCTTATAATTTTCAATCCTCCAATCAGCTGTTCGGTTGTGATGAGGCTTTACCCGTGACGCGGACAAAGGAAATTCCTCTTGTAACGGCGGCCCGGTTATACGAACTATTGCGCATTGATAATTCCATTTTAATCATTCCCCCGTTTAAAATCGCCAGGCATAAATCAGTATACGTCAATCCGCTTCCCCTGAAGATTGATATAAA
>JBDKVD010000058.1:0-12369 GCA_039679325.1 Smithella sp. | reverse complement strand
AGATGTTCCGGAAATTGTTGAAGACGGCTCAAGCTTTCAGGAAAATGCATTAAAGAAAGCAAAGATCATCTGCGAATTTACCGGTGAAACAACACTGGCTGATGATTCCGGTTTGATGGTTGATGCCTTAAACGGTGATCCCGGGATTTACTCTTCACGATATGCAGGCATCAAGGCGACCGACCGGGAAAACAATGCCAAACTTCTGTTCAATTTAAAAAATGTTCCTGCGGAAAAAAGAACGGCTGCCTTTCATTGTTCTTTGATTCTATATAGAAAAGATGGCACCTTCGAATCTTTTGAAGGAAAATGGGAAGGACGAATTATCGAAGAAGAGCGCGGCACGAACGGCTTTGGTTACGATCCACTTTTCTGGGTGCCCGAGCTGAAAAAGACTGCCGCCGAACTGCCATCTGAAATCAAGAATAAAGTGAGCCATCGAGGACAGGCGGTTTCTAAACTGAAAGATTGGCTGTTAAAGAAGGCCGAAAAATAAAAACGGGGCGCAGCGCAGCCTGATAGCGCGCTTGTTTTGGGGAGGCCCCGGAATTAATCATTTTAATGCCTGATAACTTGTAATTGTCAGGCATTTTTTTTCAAGAAATTCCGCTTTGCCACATTGCCACAGCCGATGGCAACAAACCGCTGCGGAAATGGAGCCGATAGGGTCTTTATGCACCAGGTCGAAATGATAGCAGAAAGATTTATTCCATTTCTAAATCAAGCGCTATCTTTGTTGGCGTCGTCGTCGGCTTCCTCAACGTAAGTATAATACGCCTCGTCGCCTCCTCCTAGCCGCCGCGATATCATCATTGATTTAGAAATGGAATTAGACGTGTGAAAAATGACAGCTTTTTTACGAGTTTATCAAAAATGGTTTAATAAAAAATAATTGTTTAGGGAGGCTTAAATGAAAATAAAAAGATCCTTGTTTGTTCTTATTACATCAATTTTATTATTTTCCGCTTCTTATGCCTTTGCCGAATCGGTGTCCGGCACCTTCAAGGCCGTTTCTGCATGTGACGCGTACAAATCATTCAATAAAGGTACCAATCCTGGCCTGATAAAAACTGCTCCTGGAATGGAATACGACGCCGTTGAAGTTAACAACAAGGACATGGAGTGGGTACGCATCAATATTCCTGGAATTAAGGATCCGCTTCGCTGGGTTTCCGGTGAATGCGGAACCAAATACTTTGATGGTGCCAAACCGGATCAAGGCGACAGTGACAAAACAGTCAAGTGCAGTACAAAAAATCAACACGACAGTTATGTTCTGGCTCTGACCTGGCAGCCTGGATTTTGTAAACACTTCAATTACAAGGGGAAAAAGCCGGAATGTGATGCTATCAGGCAGGGTGATCTGGTAGTCGATCATATGACTCTTCATGGCCTTTGGCCAAACAGAAAAGCCTGTGGGACTAAATACGGAAACTGTGTCGGCCCAAAGCTGGACTTGGAAGAATCCACTATTTCCAAACTTGCCCCCTGGATGCCCAATTTCTTTTATGAACAAACGTTTGGAGCATATGAATGGAACAAACACGGGACCTGTCAAAATCTTCCTGACGACGATTATTTTTTAGCAGCACTAAAGTTGGTTGAATCAGTGGATGCGTCGGTCGTTGGTTCATATGTTAAATCGCACTCGGGAAGGGACATGTCGATCAAGGAGTTCTTTGCAAATGTCAAGGATACCTATGGACAGGAAGTGGCGGATAGAATCACAATTTTATGTGCCGAAGGCAAGTATCTGCAGGAGGTGAGGGTAAATCTTCCCCTTAATTTCATATTCGATTCGGATCTTTCCATTATGACCAAAGGTGCCGCTAAAACCAAGTCCAAACAGGAAAATTGTAAAAGCGATACGGTTTATGTGGAAAGCAGCGGATTAAAATAGTGGTTGAACAGCTACGATTTTTCTCCGAACACATCTGCTGTAAAGACCTCGAGCTTGACGGCCGGATTCTTCCAGCTGTCCGGCGGCAAACCCGCTTTCTGAGAACAAAGCTCTGCCAGGAAGCGGTCTTTGCTCCACCCGGTCTCCGTTGCGACCTGCGGCAGGAACACGCCGCGGTTTAAATATCCCTTGCTTACGATGACGCCGTGTTTCCCCAGCTCGATCTCATCCGCACTGTGGACAACGCGGGGCCTGGAAAGGACCGAAATTTCGATATCAATATCTTTTAATTCACCGGCGCTGATCGGCCTGAACCGGGGATCCTCAGATGCCGCGGCGACCGCCATTTGGCTTACCGTCTGATAAAGCGGCCCGCTGCCAATGATATTGCCGATGCACCCGCGCAGGGCTCCATGCTTATTCAAAGTAACGAACGCGCCTTCCTCCAGCGAAAGCCGCGGGTCCTTTTCATGATATTTCGGCGCCTTCCCTGTGCGGACGAACGTATCGAGCGTCTCACGGGCAATAGCCAGAAGCCGCGCCTTCTGTTCCGGAGTCAATTTGATTTTTGCCGCCTCATCCTCTGTTGCGGCAAGAGCTTCGCGATAGAAGGCAACAGATGCATATCCCACAACTCTGGAACTGTCCCCGGTCGCATCTGCGGAAGTAGCGTAATGTAAAACTTTCACCTTGTTGAATCCGCGCGCATAGGCGTATAGCATCCCCGCCGTAACTACATGGAATCCATCCACCTCCATTTCGCCGGCGGCATGCCCGTTCCAGAATCCGTTGATATCCATATCCTCGATTGCCTTGAGCCCGCGGGCATCGATTACCTTAGCTTCTTTCAGAGAATGGAAATGTGACTGGTCCACGCTTATGTCAATCAGAACATCGGTCCGGTCGCCTATCGCAGCGTCGAGGGCGGACGCGATGGTCTTGACCATTTCTACATCCGGAGGATAACCGACAATAACAGGAAGAATTCTGGCCGATGGAAAAATCTTTTTGATGAGCGGCAGTTGAGTTTCCACTGAATTCTCCGGCTGGCCTGCGCTTCCCTCGAATACATCCCGGCGGAAAACGAATCGCTTATCAAACGCCATGATCCTGGCCGCCAGTTCTTTATCCACCTCAAGCGTGCCAAGAGGCGTCTCAAACGCTCCTTCCGGCCAGACGGAAGCACCTTTGAAGGAATACTGATGGGACGGCGCCAGAATAATTACTGTGTTTACCGTTTGGGAGGATGCGGCTTTGAATCCGAAAGATGCCGTCGGTGCGGAATAGACGTACCCCGCGTGTGGAGAGATGATAACGCCTATTTCCCCGCTCAGCTCCGGCAAAGCAGCTTTCTTGAGGCAGTCGTTCAGCATTTCGTCAAGCGTACGCGCATCGCCGGGATACCATGTGCCGGCCAGTGCTGCGGGCTTTACTTTATCATCAGCAAAAGGTGCAGATCCCATAATCATCCTCCTGATTCCATTTCTAAATCAAGCGCTATCTTTGTTGACAGCAGCTTGCCCGGCGTATGCCAGGTCGTCGGCTTCCTCAACGTATGTATAATACGCCTCGTTGCCTCTGTCCCCCGCCGGCGGGGGTAGGGGGTGGTTGCCGCCCCGATATCATCATTGATTTAGAAATGGAATAATGTAATCAAGGCTGCCATCATGTTATGTTTTTATAAAATATAAGGAATCTGCTTTGAACAGTCAATTAAATAATCGTCTGAGGAATGATGGTGTTGACATGAACAGTTGCCCCCTCTATACTTCCGGCATGCGGAAGAATGCAAAGAACGGACAAAATTTGAACTCCTACCCCATTGATGACATCCTCCCGGAGTTGACAGCGGCCATCCGCGAGCATCCAGCCGTTGTTCTTCAAGCCCCGCCCGGTTCCGGCAAGACGACACGGGTTCCTCTGGCGCTCCTTGACGTCATCCCGCCTGAAAAGGGACGGATTATTATGCTTGAACCACGGAGGATCGCCGCCGTCTCTGCCGCCCGGTGGATGGCAAAGACAATGGGTGAGGAGATTGGTCAGACCCTGGGTTATTCTATCCGGTTTGACTCTCGGGTCTCGAAGAGGACCCGTATCGAAGTTATGACGGAGGGGATTCTGACGCGGCGCATCCTGGCAAACCCCGGTCTGGAGGGCGTCGCCATGGTTATTTTTGACGAGTTCCATGAACGGAGCCTTCAGGCCGACCTTGCCCTCTCCCTCTGTCTCGATATCCGCCGTGCCCTGCGGGAAGATCTTAAAATCCTCGTGATGTCCGCCACCCTGGACGGCGGGCCGGTAGCAGCCCTTTTGGATGGGGCGGCCATCATTTCAGCGCAAGGTAAAGCCTACCCTGTGGAGGAGCGCTACTGCGGGGATAATGGAGATAAATATGTTACGGCGCGAATAACGAATGTTGTTCAAAAGGCGTTGCAGGAGACGTCGGGCGATATCCTCGTCTTTCTGCCGGGGGCCGGGGAAATTAGGACCGCGAGGGAAGCCCTCGAGGAAACGCTCGATGAAATGTCGATGAGGGACATTTCCCTCCATCCCCTTTACGGTGATTTGCCCTTTGAGGAACAGGAACGCGCGATCCTTCCTTCGCCCCGACGGAAGATCATCCTGGCTACGAACATCGCGGAGACCAGTCTGACCATTGAAGGTGTCCGTGTGGTTATTGACGGCGGATTGACCCGGCGGCTTCAGTATGATCCCGCTACCGGCATGAACCGTCTGATCACCGTCATGGTATCACAGGCGTCGGCCCAGCAGCGTCAGGGTCGTGCGGGCCGTCTTGGACCGGGCGTTTGCTATCGTCTTTACAGCCGTCACACGTTTCAATCCCTGATTCCCTTTGCCCCGCCGGAAATCGCCATTTCTGATCTTTCATCCCTGGTCCTGGATCTGGCCGTTTGGGGTGTTAAAGACCCGGCCATGCTTTCCTGGCTCGATCCACCATCGCCCGCGGCCTGGCGTGCGGCGCAGGAACTGCTCAAAGGACTGGGCGCCCTGGATGCAAGGGGTACGATTACGCCTGTCGGCGAGGCCATGGCGCGCCTGCCTCTTCATCCCCGCCTGAGCCGCTTGCTGCTGAAAGCGGCCGAACTGGGCTGTCCGTCACTCGGAGCGGATCTGGCGGCGCTCTTGTCCGAGCGGGACATCATCCGTCATCGCCAGTCTCCTTTCACGCATCCAAACGGTGGGTATGATCTCAGCGAACGTCTCCAGCTCTTGCGGCAATGGCGGCAGAAGAATATATCATCCGGAAAGGCCGATCCCTGGGCATTGCGTGCGGTAGAAAGGACATCTCAGCAACTCCGACGACTGGTAGACAAAGCAGGTGAAGCCTCCGGGGGAGAAATCGGCAGCATGATCCCCCTTCTTCTGCTCTTTGCCTTTCCCGACCGCATCGCCAAGAGGCGCGAAGTCGACGACGCCCGTTATGTTTTGCGTCAGGGAAGAGGGGTCAGGCTGAACGCGAAGCTCATCCCGGGCGGGAGTCCCTATATTATCGCAGTTGTGATCGACAAGGGCGAAAAGGCGGAAGGTACGGTGCATATGGCCGAACCGCTGACGGAGGAGCTCATCCGCGAGCAATTGGGTGAACAGATTGAGACACTGCGGCGGATCGAATGGGACAAGCAGGAAGGACGGATTATCGCTACCCTTGAAGAATGTTTGGGGACGATCATGCTCTCCTCCAAACCGGCCAATCCATCGGAGGAGGAAGTCGTTTCTCTTCTTTGTGAAGCCATCCGGTCAAAGACGGGCAAGATCATCTTCAGCCAGGAGGCCCGGCAGTTTCAGGCCCGGGTGCGCCTGTTGAGACAAAGCTATCCCGAAGAAAACTGGCCGGACTTATCTGAAGAAACGCTTCTATCGGCACCGGAAAACTGGCTTTTGCCCTGGCTCAGAGGCATCCGCAATGCTCAGCAGCTTGCTGCCCTGAACATCCTGCCGGCGTTAAAAGACCGGCTGACGTGGGATCAGCGACGCATTCTGGAAGATCGTGCACCCATGGTTATCCCCGTACCCAGCGGCCACAACATCCCGATTGATTATGCTTCCGGGGATATCCCTGTCTTGGCAGTCAAGCTTCAGGAAATGTTCGGTCTCGCCGATACGCCGGCCATTGCCGGTGGACGGGTAAAATTGCTCCTTCATCTTCTGTCGCCCGCTCGAAGACCCGTTCAAATCACCCGTGATCTGAAACAATTCTGGAACACCGGTTACCCGCAAGTGAAGAAGGAGCTGAAGGGACGCTACCCGAAGCATCCCTGGCCCGACGACCCATGGAACGCCGTTCCGACAAGAAAAACAAAAGGACGCAGTTGATAATCGAGAACAGGGCGATTTGGTCGATAGGCTGTTGACCTGTGTGATTCCATTTCTAAATCAATGATGATATCGCGGCGGCTAGGAGGAGGCGACGAGGCGTATTATACATACGTTGAGGAAGCCGACGACGACGCCAACAAAGATAGCGCTTGATTTAGAAATGGAATGAGTCAATCTTTCTTGACACAAAAATTTTATCTTCATATACTCCCTCTTCAAAATAGCAATGCCTGAACAACGAGAATCCACTGATGCCGACAACTATAAAACCGATTCTATATCGAGGAAAATTTGATCTGGCCCAAATAGCCGCCGTATTGGAGGGATTGGAAGAAACCATCATTTTCATGCTGATCAACCGCGCGCAGTTTGCGGCCAATAAAGCGGCATATGATCCCGATCACAGCGGTTTTGAAGGCGGAGGAGAAAGGAGTCTGTTTGAACTTCGTCTCCGGTATCATGAAGAGATGGACGCGGTATTCGGCAGATTTTGCGTACCGGAAGAACGTCCCTTTACTCAAGACTTGCCGCATCCGAAACGCCGCGTCACCCTGCCTGAAACAGGTCTTTTTTTGCGCGACTTTAATTCCATCAACATGGCCGACGAGATACTCGACGCGTATAGAAAACTGATTCCCCGTATCTGCCTTGAAGGCGATGACGGCCAGTATGGTTCTTCGGTGGAGCACGATGTCATGGCGCTCCAGGCAATCGCGCGGCGTATCCATTTCGGTTCGCTCTATGTGGCGGAAAGCAAATATCAATCCGATAAAGCTAAATACCGGACTCTGATCGAAGCTCAAGACCGAAAAGGCTTGCTCGTTGCCTTGACCCGGACGGAGGTGGAGGAGAAAATTCTTAAACGAGTCGAGGATAAAGTGGAGCATATACAGGCCGAAATCAATCCGGAGGTTCGACGCTGCATTCCTTCCGAGGAAATCATGGCCTTTTATCGAAATCACATCATTCCACTCACAAAGGAAGGACAAGTCCGCTACTTCCTGAATCGGCAACTCGAAGACAATTTCAGTATCCCTCAATATGCTGAGGTTCCCACCAAGTATTGAGGCCAAGCGTATCATTCGATAATTTTCTGCTGTTCTCGCCTTTTTATCTATCCGCCTATAATTAAATAAATAATGCAAATATCTGATTCATTATTGCTTGCTGGCGGGTTATTTGCGTATGCATCCTATGTAATCATGCGAATGAAGGGCCATGTTGATCCTGAATTCCTATGGAGGTTATTCATGAGAAGATTGTAACATTCCGTGGTTATTCTGGTCATGCTCCATATTAAGGCGCCTAGCGTAAGGACAGCCGAAATCCATAACGGGCTATAATCATGAACATCGCCTATACAATTGGTCACTCAACGCGACCCATCAATGAATTTATGGTGATCCTTAAAACATATGCGATTGAAACCATCGTTGATGTACGAACAATAGCGGCGTCAAGACACAACCCGCAATATAATGAAGAAGATCTGCGCAAAAGTTTAAATCGGGAAGGTATCGGATATATCCATTGTAAAGGACTGGGAGGACTGCGGCATACGACAAAAGCTTCGATCAATACCGCCTGGGAAAATCCATCCTTTCGTGGTTACGCCGATTATATGCAGACAAACCAATTCCAGGAAAGCATGGATAAGCTCATCGCAATGATCAAGAATAGGCAGACAGTGATCATGTGCGCCGAAGCTTTACCCTGGCGTTGTCACCGGTCCCTGATCGGCGATGCCCTGCTGGTCCGGAATATTGAAGTGATCGACATAATGAATGACAAAACAGGCAAACCTCATCTTCTCACGTCGTTTGCAAAAGTTGAGGGGAAAAAGATTGTTTACCCAAAAGACAGTTTAAGAGGAGGTTTTAGTTGAAAATCATTGTTTGTATTAAGCAAGTGCCGGACACAACTGATGTTAAAATTAATCCTGAGACCAACACATTAATCCGTGAAGGCATACCCAGTATTATCAATCCTTTTGACGTGTACGCTATTGAAGAAGCCCTCCGTCTTAAGGAAAAATTCGGGGGCAAGGTTTCCGTTATTTCACTGGGACCGCCGCAAGCCATTAATGCACTTAAAGAAGCTGTCGCGATGGGGGCGGATGAGGCAATTCAGCTATCTGATCGTGTTTTTGCCGGTTCAGACTCCTGGGCAACAGCGTATACCCTGGCTCTGGCTATCAAAAAACTGGGTGAATTCGATATCATCCTGTGCGGCAAACAGGCCATTGACGGTGATACCGGACAGGTAGGACCAGGTATAGCGAGCCAGCTCGGCATTACCCCGCTCACTTATGTTTTTAAGATTATCAAGCTGGATCTGAAGGCTGGTACAATTACAGTAGAACGACTGCTGGAAGAAGGTCGGGAGGTTTTGGAAGCCAAATTGCCTGCCTTGCTCACTGTGGTGAAGGATATTAATCAGCCGCGATCAGCTACGCTTCTTAACATCCGCCGTGCATCATCGTTCTTCATTCCCACATGGACTGCCGCCGATTTACCCGAAGCGGACCAATCCAAATTAGGCCTTAAAGGAAGCCCGACACAGGTGATAAAAATTTTCAGCCCACCAAAACGCGAAGGTGTTTTGAACCTGATTAAGGCGGATAGTTTCGAGCAGTCTGCGGCGATACTGGCTGATAAAATTATCGCGGAAAAGATTCTATAAGGAGAAACCATGCCATTATTGAAAATCGACAAAGATACATGTGCCGTTTGTGGAAGCTGTATTGATGCCTGTCCATTCGGAGCGCTGAGCCTGGTGGATGATATGGTCGTGGTTAACGATAAATGCACGGGATGCGGAGCCTGCCTGCTTGCCTGTCCGATGCATGCGCTCAATCTTCCGGAGGGGCGTCCGCAGGCAACTGCAGAGAACCTTGCCGCATACAGCGGCGTGTGGATCTGGGTGGAACAGTTCAATGGGCAGATGGGCGGCATTTCCGTGGAGATGTTGGGAAAAGGTCGAAAGTTGGCCGACCGGCGCAAAGTTGCGCTTACTGCGTGTGTGCTGGGACAAAATGTGGAACATATTACAAAGGAAGCCATTTCTTACGGTGCCGATCGTGTGTTTTGGGTGGATGACGAAAGCCTCGCTGTTTACAAAACAGCTCCTTATGCCAGTGTGCTGATAAACCTGGTTCGCGAGTACAAACCGGAGATATTCCTGCTGGGCGCCAGCGCGCGCGGCCGAGATCTTGCCGGATCAGTCGCTTCCATTATTTACACGGGACTCACCGCTGATTGTACCGGACTTGATATCGATCAGGAGAAGGGTTTATTATTACAGACCCGTCCCGCCTTTGGCGGCAATATCATGGCGACGATCATCTGTCCTGATCATCGGCCGCAGATGGCTACAGTGCGCCATCATGTATTTGAAATGCCCGTTGCCGATGCCGGTCGTCAGGGACAGGTCATTGCAATTAAAGCAGCTATGAAGATAGAGCAGATTACGACGCATGTAGTAGATTTTATACTGGAAAAAGATGAGGTTAATCTGGCTAATGCCCGCGTAATCGTGGCAGGTGGACGCGGTATGGGTGGTCCGGCTGGTTTCGAAACGATCCGTAAGTTAGCTGAAGTATTAGGCGGTGCGGTAGGATCGTCGCGTGCCGCTGTGGATGCAGGATGGATGTCTTATGCACATCAGATAGGGCAGACCGGTCGCACGGTGCGTCCCGACTTGTATATAGCCTGCGGAATTTCCGGCCAGATACAGCATCTGGCTGGCATGAAGACATCTAAAGTCATTGTTGCCATAAATAAGAATCCTGACGCTCCTATTTTCAATGTTGCCAATTATGGCATTGTTGGCGATCTGTTCCAGATTATCCCGGCATTAACGGAACAATTTAAAAAAAAGCTGCACAAGTGACAGGTAACGCAACGCCGCGCAAATTGTTTCTCATGCAATCCAGTATATGCTCATTCCTCGCGCCGTTGCATTTTCTCCCGTATTTATGATGGTTAGAAAGAAGCATTGAAATGAACAAGATCTTATCCTGAAAAAAGGAGGGTATATGGTTGACTCCAACATGGTTCTCACCGGTCAGGCGGTTATGTATACACTGTATGCCCTGACCATCATAGCGGTTATAGGATGGTTCGGATACAGGGTGACAAAAAATGGAAAGAGCAAGGAGATCAAGCCTGCACTCTTTTACACTTTTGTCGGATGTCTGGTTTTAGCCGGAGTATCGCTGCACATTATCACACATGAAACGATTCCATGGAAACCGATGGACCTCAATCGGGCGGAATACAAAGCCGATAAAACTTTCAAAATCAATATCGTAAAGCACAAATTTATACTCCCAACGGAAAAAATGATCATCAAAAAAGGTGAAATTGTACGGTTCAACTTGACCTCCGAGGATTTGACATACGGTTTCGGATTATTCCGCAGGGACAACTCCATGCTTTTCCAGATGCAGGTATTGCCCGGTTATGTGAATGACATCATCTGGCTTTTTGACAAACCAGGTATATACACCATTCGATCGACTGAATATTCGGGGCCGGAAGGAATAGCGATGATTGAAAAAAACGCAGTTGAAGTTGTCGAGTGACTTTGCCGCAATGATAATCAACAATATATAATATGAGGAATATGCCATGAACTTTATACAGACATTCATGAGCGGTGAGCAAGGACTTTTCAAATCAGATACCCTGACTCCCATGCAGAAAATGACTCTGCGGTTTGTAGTTGTGGGGCTGTTGTATTATAGCTTTGCCTTGATTGAAGGGATGATAATGCGTCTGTACCTGGTGAAACCGGTCGGCATTATTCCTCCCGGGCAGTTTTACGGGATAATGACGGCGCACCCGCTTGTCGGCATTTTCGGATCAACCTATTCCATAGTTTTCGGTGCGTTTCTTTTTCTCGTGCCGTTCCTGATGAAAAAACCGCTCTGGAGCATCAAGCTTGCCAACTGGACATGCGGCCTCGTTGCCGGAGGTACTTTAACCTTCTGGCTGTCGGGTTTCATCACTCATTATGCGCCTTTATATACACTGTACTGGCCTCTCCCTGCTGATTTTACCCAGTTTAGCATATGGGGCGGAATATTTTTTATTCTCGGTATTGCCCTTATCATGCTGGGTGCTGTTTTCTTCGCCATCAACATTTTCGCTACCATAGCTTATACGCCTGAAGGAATGGCCCGACAGCCTGCCGGAGCGCTTATCGCTTCCGCGCTGGGCTTGAGTGGATTTACAAACTTTTTTGCTAAGAAAAAGAGGGAGCACCTGGTCTCGCTGCCTGTAGCGGCGATCGCCCGGGGAACCATTGATACAGCTCTTAATGCGGGGGTTATACTTTTTACCGGGATACTGATTATCGTGTACATGGTTGCCGCCGTATTCGGACACGACCTCAGGCGTTCGGCCATTGACGCCCTGC
Organism: Smithella sp.; assembly: GCA_039679325.1. Taxonomy (GTDB): domain Bacteria; phylum Desulfobacterota; class Syntrophia; order Syntrophales; family Smithellaceae; genus MVRV01. The sequence goes on along the minus strand of JBDKVD010000058.1, from coordinate 710 downwards.
TTTACAAGAACTGGTTCTGGTGGGGGCTCGACCTTGTCGCGGACGGGCTGGTGCTCATTTATGTCGCCGGTGCCTGGTACCTTCTTGCCACCCTCTTAACAGGGAAAAAACTCTTTATGGAAAACATTGCACGCATGGCATTATTCGTGGAACTGGTGGTCTCCTGGACGGTCTGGTCACACCATTTAATGTCCGATCAGGCGCAGCCCGGAATTCTCAAAATAGTATCGGGTGAAATGGTCACCGCCTTCGAGCTGATTACCCAGGGACTCGCGTTCTTTATAACGCTGGTGACGCTCTGGAGCGCTCGGCCGCTTAAAATGACGCATCCTCTGAAGTTCCTGTTGGGCGGCCTGCTCGGATTCGGTCTTGCTATTCCTGCCGGGATCATGCAGGCGGACCTGGGATTGAACAGAATCCTCCACAACACCCAATGGATCGTTGGACCGCACGTGCACGTCGCTATACTTGTGGGGCTTACCATGACCCTTTATTCCGTCATATATTATCTGCTGCCGATTTTGACGAACGGCGCAAAACTATACAGCAATAAACTCGCCGGCTTTCATTTCTGGGCCCATCTTCTCGGCGGTATCGGAATGGGCGCCTTTATGGGCATGGCCGGATTGCAGGGGATGCTGAGACGGACGATCTATTTCGAAGGAGAATTTACTTCCTGCATGGTACTCGCGGCTTTAGCCGGTTTCCTG
>JBDKVD010000057.1:0-1648 GCA_039679325.1 Smithella sp. | reverse complement strand
CATATATTCGGTGAATGGTTTTTCCTTCGATGTTTACAGAGATACAGTATCCCTGTTTACGGGTGTTGCTTAAATCTTTTTGTCCCTTGCCGGAATTTTCAAAGAGATAAACATTTGGGCAACAGAGTAAGTGAAAAATCTCCCTTAATCACCCTTTAAGAAAGGGGGAAAACTCTGGGCAAGGCTGAAAAAATTATCTCTTTTTCCGGAAGATGATTTTTATGGGTACTTGCTCGAAACCGAAATTTTCGCGGATTTGATTAATCAGATAACGCTCGTAAGAAAAATGGATGCCTTTTACATTGCTGACAAAGAAAACAAAAGTAGGCGGCTTGACGCTTATTTGCGTTGCATAAAAGATGTGCTGCTCCCGGCCTTGAAAACGGGCCAGCGGATTGCGTTGTAAAGCTTGTTCCACCAGCGAATTCAACGGCGCTGTCGCCACTCTTTTTGTATATTGCAGATAAACCTCATCAATAAGGTCGAAGATTTTCGGCGCTCTCTGCCCTGTTACTGCGGAAATAAAAATTATCGGGGAGAAGTCCATAAACTTCAGTTTATCTTTAATATCTTCAACAAACTTGCCTACTGTGTTGTTGTCTTTTTCAATTTTATCCCATTTGTTGACAACGATGATACAGGCCTTGCCGCGTTCATAGGCGAGCCCCGCAATCTTGGTGTCCTGGTCGGTTATGCCCTCTTCGGCGTCAATTAAAACCAGCGCGATATCACAGCGGTTGATGGTTTTGAGCGCCTGCACAACACTGTATTTTTCCAGCGTCAAACTGATTTTGTTTTTCTTGCGGATTCCGGCGGTGTCGATCAACAGATAATTTTTACCGCGTACTTTCACAGGCATATCAATGGCGTCACGCGTTGTGCCGGGAGTCGGATTGGCAATATTTCTTTCCTTGCCCAGAATACGGTTAACCAGAGAAGATTTCCCGACGTTTGGTTTGCCGACGATGGCAACTTTGATTTGTTCATCCTGATCGCCTGCGGCTTCTTTTGATTCGGTGAAGTCCTGCGTCACCGCGGCCATAAGTTCATCAACGCCCAGGCCATGCTGGGCGGAGACGGGGTAAAACTCATCAATACCCAGCCGATAAAAATCATTGAGCAAGGCCGTGTGCCGTTCGCCGTCCACTTTATTGGCAACATAAAAAACATTCTTGGCTTTGCCGCGCAGGAGCCTGGCTATTTCCATGTCGGATGGTGTGAGCCCGTCTTTCCCGTCCATTAAAAATATAATGACATCGGCCTCTTCGATAGCCAGATTGCTCTGCTCGCGCATCTGAACGAGAATTCTTTCTTCGGAGGCCGGTTCAAATCCACCGGTATCAATAAGTGTGAAAGCCTTGTCCTGCCAGACGCAATCCATATAATTGCGGTCGCGGGTGGCGCCCGGCTCATCGATGACAATGGCTTTTTGCTTTCCGGCAATTCTGTTAAATAGAGTCGACTTGCCGACATTCGGCCTGCCGACTATGGCTATAATAGGTTTTGTTTGCATTCTCTCCCTTATTTCTTTATTAAACCAAACTCCTGCAGCATTTTTTCCGAGCTTGTCCAATCCTTTTTCACACGGACAAAAAGTTTCAGAAACACTTTCGCGCCGAATAGTTTTTCCATTTCCAGCCTGGCCTCG
>JBDKVD010000056.1:0-4496 GCA_039679325.1 Smithella sp. | reverse complement strand
CGAGGTTGTTTTTTTTCATTTTTTCTAAATAAGGCAGCACCATACTTCCAATATTCGCAACAAAATTCTCTTCAAGATTCTTCTTGTCTTGATCTCTTTTCTTTAGCAGCACATTCAGTGCCGTATTTACTTCCTGAAGATTTTTTGTTTTGTCTTCGAGCTCTCTTGTTCGTTCGGCAACCATGATTTCCAGCTTTTTACGGTATTTCCTTAATTCTTCTTCATTCCGCCTCTGCTCGGTAACATCCCGGACAGTCCCCTGGAAACCAATTAGATCGCCGTTCGCGTCGTAGCGGGCAGCCGACGTAACCAACGTATGCCTTATACTGCCGTCTTTTCGGCGAAAATCCACGGGATATTCCTTGCCATAGCCGCATTCCGAGATAATTCTAGTGTGTTTTATCCATTCTTCCAGTTCAGCATAGAGATCCGGAACCTTCACCCGGAACAGTTCTTCACGGCTGGAGTAGCCTAATAACTCTACTGCGGCATCATTAATATCGATAATCCTTCCATCATTTGATGTCATAAAGACACAATCCCGCGATGTTTTAAAAAATTTGTTATATTTTTCCTCACTTTCTTTCAGTACTGCCTCTGCACATTTGCGCCCGCTGATATCACGGACATTTGCCAGGATATAGTCCCCGTCGGGCAGTACCAACTTTGTCAGAAACACTTCCACATCAAATACGGAACCATCCTTTGGACGTCTGGCCTTCCATTCGAAGAATACATTCACTCCGGACATTGCCATATTACAGTTAGCTCGAGACATTTCCATAAATTCATCGGTTGCCGAATAGTCGCTAATAATGTTATAGTTCACAGCCTCTTCACGACTGACCTTGTACATTTCCAGCATTTTGTCGTTTACGTCTATGACTTTTCCATCAAGATCATGAACAAAGATCGCATCATACACATTATTAAAAACCGTTCTCAGATAATCCCTGGCGGCGTTAAGTTCCGTCTCCATCTTCTTGCGCTCGGTGATGTCACGCACAATGGCCCACATGCCTACAGGATTCCCGGAGTCATCGCGAATCAGAAATGTGCTCAATTCAACAGGAAAAACAGAGCCGTCCTTTCTTTGATATTCCTTCTCGTAAACTTCGGCGCGTCCCTCCACCAGGATTTGTTCCTCAATAATACTCTTTTCCAAGGCATGCCATTTCTCGGGGGTTATATCGGAGTATGTTAAATGGCGAAGCTCTTCTTCCGAGTAGCCCAGCATGGACTGATAGGCACGGTTGGACTCCTGGATGCGGCCATTCATATCCACAATGGCAAAAGCTTCCGTCATGGATTCGTGCAGACGGCGGTACTTTTTTTCGCTCTCGAGGAGCGCTTGTTCCGCCTGTTTCCGCTTGGTAATATCTCGTGTGTGCACAAGATAACCGATGTCGGTTTCTTTCGTGACGCCTCTTAAGGGAGTAATCAAGACGAAAAGATAGATGATTCCCCTTTTCTTAGTCTGGTATAACTTGAGTGATCTTATTTTCTCAAAATCATAAGGCATCTCAAGGCGCACACTCTCGCCCCTCCGCAGTTGCGCCTTGCATTCCTCACTCAAGTTAGGGTTTTCAAAGAGTTTGAACCCTTTTTTCACCGCTTTAACATCAGAGAGGCCGAATATATCAAGACAGGCCCTGTTGACGTCCAACAATATCCCTTCCCGGTCATAAAGCTCAATGCCGAGAGGCGATTCCTCATAGATTCCTCTGAATTTTTCCTCGCTTTTGCGGAGCGCCTCTTCCGCCTGTTTACGATCGGCAATAAACCGTGCCTGTTGGATGTTTTGATAGGCAATGGCGGAGAGCTGATTGGCCAGAGCAAACAGGGCATGCGCGATTTGCTCAAACTTTTCCTGTGGCATGACGGGCACTTGGAGGAAGGCTTCGCGGAACGCGATCTCATCAATGCCTATAGAGCGGGCGTATTCCATGATTTCTTCTTCGCTTTGCGCTTCGTTGCGGACCTGGCCGATCAACCAGTTGGCGATATGGCGCCTTCCGATGGTGATGCTTGCACCGGCGCCCCACAAGCCGGCGCTCAAACACTTGTGAATGATCGGGCCGGGGGGATTGTACTGTCCGAGCTCCGCATCGGATTTCTGACAGTTTCTGAACCCCTTCTCATTATTGCGGATAAACTTGCAGAAATATGTGAAGTTGCTCGGTCGGGTGATAGCAGTGCCGTCCGGACGTGTTAGAAGGGCAGCAACACCCCAGGAATCCGCTAACATGTCCTGCAGGCGCTGAAGGTCGGATAGATTGAACAGGTCTTCGAAGGTAATGTTTTTTTCGATACCATCAAGCGGCTTGGTCAATGTCAAGATACGCTTTTCAAGTGCTTCCTCGGCCAGTTTCCGCTTTGTGATGTCCTCTACTATCCAAATGGAACCTTCCTGAGGTCTGGAGGCATCCAAAGCGATGCCTTCCAGCCGACACCAGAACAATGAACCATCTCCCTTACGCCTGCAAGTCTCAATGATCGCTTTTTTCCCCTGAGCCAGGGAAGAATATATCTCATCGCCCTGCCTTTGATATGCTTCATCATCCGGAAAGATTATGCGGGTAGAAGCCCCTTCGAGTTGTTCTTTCGGAATGCCATACAATTCACACAATTTCGGATTAACCCACTCATAAATTCGATTGCGCACAAAAGCGATTCCCACAGTGCTGTTGTCGAGAATCATGGACTGCAGCTTGCTGACCTTGTTTAGTGTGTCCTCCGCCCGTTTGCTTTCTGTGATGTCTGTGAAGATCTCCGCAATCCTGGTGACATTACCTTCTTCATCCCGGAGAGGATAAGCCCGCAGCATCCATCTTTTACCCAGAGAAGAAAAATCATCCACGGTGCAAGGTTGCCCCGTATTGATAGCCCTGATAACGGGACAAGCCTCGCAGGGTCTTTTCAAACCGTACATTGTTTCGAAACAATGCCGGCCTTTGATTTGGTCGGCATTAAGATTGAACAGCTTATTAAGGGCGGCGTTTGACCAGACCACTTTCAAGTCCGTATCTACCAATATTACCGGGTCCGGTATGGATTCCAGGATTGCCGCCTTTTCTCCATCTATTAAACTGGAAGGCACCTCCTTGACTTTATTACATTCTCCCGTGTCACTGGTCTTCCGAATGTGCTGGTTAGCAACCATTATGCCCTCCGTGCGACAATTCAGAGTCTCACCTCTTGAACAGTTTTGCGTTCTCCAACGCTGAGACAGGTTTTCGAGGATATACCCTATTTCTTAATTATGAGTTTTTCTTGTGAGTGTGTCCAGAAAAAATATTACCCGTACCTGTATTCAAACACAATGAAACCAATCAGGGAGGCCTGCTCTATCAACTGCGAGTTATTTCGCGCAATAGGGTCAGGCCGTATATTCTTAGCACATCAGTAAAACGATCAGGTCGAAAGCGATTTTGGAACTAACTTTATCATAAGTCTTAGAATCCATCGAAAATGTTTCCATTGAGACAGATTCTAAGACTTCAATTTATTAATATAGACATCATCTGCCGGTGAATCTGCTATGTCTTCAGCAGACGGTACGGATCAGCCCTTGTACGCCAGGGACTATCAGGATATTCCTTTTCAAGCCGATTATAGATCTCAATTAGATGACTTACCTCGTGAGTCTGGATGTAATTGGAAACGCCATGCATATAAACAGCTTCCGGAGTTATTGAATTGATGGGAAAATCAGCAATGATACGATTGAAGCAATTTATGGCAGCTGGACGATTTGCTCGATTAAAAAAAACTTTTCCCATACCAAACAATAGCGAGGGGATTAAATCTTGAGGTGGGTAAAAACCAAGTGTCCGATAGTGTTCGATCCCTTTTGAGTCTAGTATCAAAAGACTTGGCGTCCATTTGATAGTAAACTGCTTACTGAGAATGGGATCATTTGCCATGACGCGTACCGGCACTAAATTATCTGTAACAAAAGATATGACTGCAGAATCAATGAATACGACCGCATTCATTTGTTGGCAGCCGATTCAGTTTGGATTGAAGAAATCAAGGAAAACCGGTTTATTTTCCAATTCGGCCTTTTTAAGTCCATCATCTAGAGAGGTGATCCATCCGATCTGTGACATAATAGTCCTCCTTTATTGATATGAATTGGTGTAAAGTCCCCTTTCCGACATCCTGATACGCAATAAAAAACCCCGATCTTTTATTAGAAACGGGGGTTTTTCAGCCTGTCCATATCTCCTCCATCACGAGTTATACGGGATATGACTTGTTTAACAATTTCAATTCTTTAATATTATATCACGATTTATCTATAAAATCCAAAATATTATAACAGTTTGTCAGTATCGTGAATTCAGGAAGAAAATTATTTGCAAAAACAACTGAAAAGCGGATAATGAAAAATAAGTTTGCCGGGCTTTTATTCTTGCGACTTTTTACGAATCCATCATTAATGTACTCGTAAAAAGTCGCAAAACATGCAATTTCGTGACGGCCTCGTAAAA
>JBDKVD010000055.1:0-2386 GCA_039679325.1 Smithella sp. | reverse complement strand
TGGCGGTTGCATCCACAATGGTCGGAGTTTTTGTTGCGCCGTTGCTGACCCACTTGACACAACCTTGCAAACGGAATAAAAATAATTCTCAAATTACATTTTGTGTTTAGTATTATTTGACATGTGTGGGGAATGAAAAGCTTTAATCCAAATAATCCAATGTTTTATCCGGCTGTTTCTATTGCGGCCACAAGATATTTGCTTTTTTAAACAACGTAATATTCAGGAGAAAATATAAAAAGGTTTGTCTTTCTTAAGGAAAAAATATTGTCGTTGATTGTCATAATTGCTGTTTTCTTCACAGTTACACTTATGTCGGCTTGTGCGGTAGCACCTGTAAATAAAGATGAAAAAATGTTGTATAAACCTAACATTACGCAACAGGAGTATGCCAAGGACAGGTTTGAATGCATGAAAGAATCACAGCAGACGAAGTATCAGGCACGAGGAGCAACCGGTGGTGGTATATTTTTATGAGCCTGGTCAAGCCAGAAGTGAAGTTATAAAAAACAGAGGGCTGTATGATTTATGCGTGCAAGCTCGTGGTTATCGTTTTACTGGAGGAAACTCTCTTCCCGACGATTTCACCGGCAGAGCGCCCTTCACCTATGGAAACGGCGACACATACGAAGACGACTGGGTCAATGGTAATTTCAAAGGCAGAGGGACCTATACCTATGCAAACGGCGATAAATATGAGGGTGAATTTTTTGATGACAGATTCACGGGCAAAGGGACTTTCACCTGTGCCAATGGCAAGCAGTTCACGGGAAAGTTAGAAAACAAAAAACCGAAAGAATTAAATGAAAGATGTAACTGATATCAAAAAAGCGGTTGAATTTAATGTGCCCGGAATAAGGGGACGGGGCTATTCATAGGACACAGTCTGTCTTCGTTCACGTCAAAAAAAGCTTTATCATCAAAGCGGGGCGGTATGGAGGCAATTTGTCGAAGGAGTTATGATGGCGACAGTAAACAAGATGCTGGTCAACGGCAGCCGTGTGAGAACGTTAAAAGATGGCGGGATAAAGAAGGGTCCCGTGGTTTACTGGATGAGCCGGGAACAGCGCGTCAAGGATAATTGGGCCCTGCTGTATGCACAGGCGCTTGCCATGGAGAGAAAAGCGCCGCTTCTGGTGACATTTGCCCTGGCGCCCCGGTTTCTTGGCGCTACGATGCGGCAGTATGATTTTATGCTCAAAGGTCTTGCCTGTGTTGAGGCTGATTTGGCGAAATCAGCCATCCCATTTTATTTACTGGAGGGCAATCCGGAAAAAGAAATACCGAATTTGTCAACGACGGTGGAAGCCGCCGCGCTGGTCAGCGATTTTGACCCTCTGAGAATTAAAAGAGAATGGAAAGCAAAATTGATGACGCGGTTGCACATCCCTTTTTATGAAGTGGATGCGCACAATATTGTCCCCTGCTGGATGGCTTCCTCCAAACAGGAATACGGCGCATACACCCTGCGGCCCAAGTTAAAACGGTTACTTCCGGATTTCTTGACGGAATATCCTGCCCTGCAACGGCATCCTTACCGCATGAAGAGAACGGATGAGCGAATCGACTGGCGGAAGGTCCGAACCTTCCTTAAAATCGACGGTTCAGCAAATGGAATAGATTCGGTGGAATCAGGGGAATCGGCAGCGGCCAATGCCCTGGATCACTTCCTCGCCCAAAAATTGAACGACTATAATGGTAGGCGAAACGACCCTTGCCTGGATGGCCAATCGAATCTATCGCCCTATCTGCATTTTGGCCAGCTCGCGGCGCAAAGAGTGGCATTGGAAGTCAACAAAGTACGCGCCGATCAGAAATCAAAGGATGCCTTTCTGGAAGAGCTCATCGTAAGGCGCGAGCTCTCGGATAACTTTTGTTTTTACAATGAGGCCTATGACAGGTTTGAGGGATTTCCCCGCTGGGCTCAGGAATCACTCAACGGGCACCGTAGCGATAAACGGGAATATATCTATACCGTTTCACAGTTTGAAGAGGCAATCACTCACGATCCTCTCTGGAATGCGGCGCAAAGAGAGATGGCCCGCAAAGGCAAGATGCATGGTTATATGAGGATGTACTGGTGCAAGAAAATACTGGAGTGGACGCAATCCCCGGAAGAGGCTCTCGGCTCAGCGATTTACCTCAATGACAAATATGAATTGGACGGCAGGGACCCGAACGGCTATGCCGGGATTGCCTGGTCGATCGGGGGGGTGCATGACCGGGCCTGGTTTGATCGCAAGGTATTCGGAAAGGTTCGTTATTCCATTTCTAAATCTACAGTGCATTAATAATCCAAGGCCAAGCCACGATTGAATAGACGCGATCTGGGTTATTTTCCATATTGCGTAACGCTGTCTCCAAATGATTTTCAAGTGCATCAATG
>JBDKVD010000054.1:0-12850 GCA_039679325.1 Smithella sp. | reverse complement strand
CGCCAACTGGGGCATACGCGCGGATGAATCATTTTCGCTCTCCGCCCGCGAGTTGAACGCCTTGGAATATGCCGGCCAGAACGTTACGAAAAGTGAATATGATCTGAATGCTACCAAGTCTGATTTTGTTCTGGCAATTGCTTTTGCGTATTATGAAACCTTGAAGGCAAAAAAGTCTCTGGAAGTTGCCGCCGCTAATATGGAGCGCCTGACGCAATATCGGGATTCCGTAGAAAAAAGATTAAAGATCGGCGAACTCACGAAAACGGCTCTTTTGAGGGCGGAAGGCGAGCTGTCGGGGGCGCGTTCCGAGTATCTTAAGGCAACCAATTCTTTTAAGAGCGCCCGTGCCACACTGAGCAGGATTGTGGTTATTGAGGATGATTTCCTGCTGAAGGAGACGCCATTACCCAGAGATGAGTATGTTGACCTGAATAAACTGCGCAATGCTGTTACGGATTCGCGATCCGACCTGAAGAGTTTTGCGATTCAGAAGAAAATGGCCGAAGAACAGGTAAAGTATGCCCGCGGTGCTTTCTGGCCCAATGTCGGCTTATTTGCCGTTTATAGCGGCTATGACCAGGATCCGATTACATCGACAACCAGCAAGGAGAGTGTTTTGGCCGGTGTATCAGTGTCTTTTCCTCTCTTTGAAGGGGGACTGAGGTTGGCTGATTACAGAGAGGCCAAGGCAAAAGAAAGACAGGCTAAACTGGCCTATGATGAGTTTAAGAAAATTGTGGATATAGAATTGCAAAACTCCTATCTGGATTTGCAGACGGAGCAGGGAACTCTGCATTTTTTGGAAGATCAGCTCATCTTTGCGGAAGATAATTATAATGCCGTAATCAGGATGTTTAACAATGGGCTGGCCACAAGCCTCGATGTGATGGATGCCAATTCACTTTTGCTTTCGGCGGAAAAAAACGTGAATGATGCGCGCTATAATTACCAGTTTGCCAGTCTGAGAGTGAAGCGAACCAGCGGCACGTTATTGCAGTTTATTAATCAATGTCGTTAACTTAAGAAATTTACCTTCCAAATCCCCCTTTTGTAAAGGGGGATACAGGGGGATTTTTATTACACTTTGTAAAAATCTCCCCTAACCCCTCTTTAGAAAAGAGGGGCTGTAGTGAATTGATATCTGTAAATAAAATAATTAAAGCCTTACGGGGCCGTTTCCGGGAGGGTACATTACATGAATTTTAAGAAGGCTGTTCATAGCAGCAATAAAAATACTCCGGAACAGCGAAAAGCTTACATGCCGCTTTTAATCTTTGTCGTCTTCATCGCCATGCTGGCCTGTATTTCCTGCGGCAAAGAGAAAAAAGTGGAGAAGGAAAGAATCGTCAATGTCAAAACAGCGCCGGCCGAGAAAAAACAAATTCAGCCTTATCTGGAAACTACAGGTACTTTAAAAGCTGAGGAAGAAGTAACTGTGAGCTCTGAAGTAGATGGAATTATTAGAAAAATAACAGTCCAGGAAGGTTCCCGGATACAGCCGGGTACACTCTTGGCAGTTGTTAATGATATTGATTATAGTCTGGAATCAAAAAGATCGGAAGCGGCGCTGAGACAGTCAGAGGCGAGCCTGGCTAATGCCCGGGCGGAGTATTCGCGGAAACGGTCTCTCTATGAAGAGGAGCTGATTACCAAACAACAGTTTGATGACGTCTCGACAAAATTGGCCCTGGCCCAGGCGGAAGTGGAGCGGGCAAAAGCTGCTCTGGGGTCATCAAGGGAAAAGCTCGCCAGAACTAAAATATACTCACCCCTCTCCGGAGCCGTGAAGGAAAAAAAGGTTTCCATGGGGGATTATGTACGTAATGGAACACCTCTCTTCCAATTGATTAAAATCGATTCGCTGAAACTGAATTTTACAATCAGTGAAAAAGATGTTGCTGCTTTGAAAATAGGACAGGAAGTTGCTTTTAATGTCGATGCATTTGCCGGTCAACAATTCAGGGGCAAGGTCAGTTTGCTTTACCCGAATGTGGAAGAGAAAACTCGAACACTCCAGGCGGAAGCCGTCGTTCCCAATGCTGATCATATGTTGAAACCGGGATACTTTGCCCGAACACGGATTTTTACGCAGGCGGCGCGCGATGCCGTGGTTATCCCTATTACGGCGCTTCTATATGACGGAAAAGCAATCTGTGTTTTTGTGGTCAACGGCAATAAGGCGCAGGAACGAATTATAAAAATCGGCAACAAATACGGCGAGGATGTGGAAGTTGTCGAAGGGTTGCAGGAAAAAGAACAGGTTGTTGTGGTCGGTCAGAACAATTTGTCGGAAGGGGTAAAAGTTAATGTGGCTCGCTGATACATCGGTCAAGCGGCCGGTATTTGCTACCATGGTCATTATGGCCCTGGTTGTGCTGGGCGCCGTCAGTTATCCGTTAATTGGAGTTGATCTTTTACCGAAAATCGATTTTCCGATTGTCACCGTTACCACAAGGCTCAGTGGCGCCAGTTCCGACGTTATGGATGTGGATGTTACCGATAGAATTGAGGGCGCCGTCAATACTATCAATGGAGTCAAGAGCATTACTTCGACCAGTTCGGAAGGCGTTTCGCGCACTACCATCGAATTTGTCCTGGAGCGCAATATTGATCTGGCCGTTCAGGATGTGCGGGAGAAAGTATCTGCGATTCGGAGTAAGTTACCCGATGATATTGATGAACCGCGGATCGCCAAGGTGGATCCCGACGCATCGCCTATTTTATCATTAAATCTTTCCGGAGACCGTTCCGTTCGAGATCTTTCCACTTACGCCGATGAAGTTATAAAAGAACAGCTTCAGCGTATTAACGGCGTCGGCGACGTTATTTTCTATGGTTTGCGGCTGCGGCAGGTGCGCATTTGGGTGGATGCCGCCCGAATGCAGGCCTATCAGGTATCTCCCAACGATATTACTACCGCCCTGACCCGCCAGAATGTTGAACTGCCGGGTGGACGTATCGAGACCGGCACCAAGGAATATACGGTTCGGATCAAGGGTGAGTTCGAGAAAATTACCGATTTTAATGATTTGATTATCAGCTATTATAAGGGTGCGCCGGTGCGTATCAGGGATATCGGTAGAGCGGAAGACGGCATGGAAGAGAAAAGATCCCTGGCGCGGTTCAACCGTGTTCCGGCTGTTGGTATGTCCATCCAGAAGCAATCAGGAACAAATACGGTGGAAGTGGCCAACCGTGTTAAGAAGGAAATTGAAAGAATCAATAAAACACTGCCGCCGGGAATGAAACTCAATATTGCCATGGATCAATCGCTCTTTATCGTCCGTTCCATTGATGAAGTCCAGTTCCATTTGATTATCGGCAGCCTGCTTGCCATTCTAACCGTATTTCTATTTCTCCAAAATATCCGGACGACGCTCATCAGCGCAGTGGCGCTTCCCGTTTCCGTTATCTCCACGTTTGCACTGATCAACGCCTTCGGTTTTACTTTTAATAATATGACGATGCTGGCTCTGTCGCTTTCGGTGGGTTTGCTGATCGATGATGCGATTATTGTCATCGAAAATATTTATCGGCATGTGGAAAACGGGATGAAACCGCGCGAAGCGGCGACATTCGCCACTTCGGAAATCGGGCTTGCCGTTATGGCCACCACGTTTGCCATTGTGGGTATATTTTTACCCGTTGCTTTTATGAAAGGGATCATCGGCCGTTTTTTCCTCCAGTTTGCCCTGACGATTGTTTTTGCTGTTTTAGTCTCATTGCTGGTCTCTTTTACGTTAACGCCGATGATGGCGTCGATTTTTCTTCAGCCTCACCAGGAGTCCATGCCCAATCCGCCGGCTGCCGGCGGCGTTGGTCCGGGTGGAGTTCCTCCCGTTCGACAAACGATCTGGGAAAAAATCAGTGATTTTCTGGGGCATTACTATCAAAAACTGGAAGAATTCTACAGCCGCGTTTTGGAGTATACTCTGGGCTACCGCAAAACGGTGCTGGCAGGCGCTTTAATCATATTTCTTTTGAGTTTAGGCCTTACTTTTTTTATCGGGAAGGAATTTACGCCGGATGAAGACCAAGGCGTGTTTATGATTCGCATGGAAACGCCTATTGATTATTCCGTTGAACAGATAGAGAAGTATCTGGGGAAGACGGAAGCCATGATGCAGGAAATTGAAGAGGTAAAATCAGTCTATTATGTGCAGGGATACGGCGGATATGTCAATAGGGCTCTCATGATTTTGAACCTCAAGCCGAAGGCTGAGCGTAAAAGAAGTCAGGAAGACATAAAAAAAATAGCGCGCACTAAACTGCGTCAGATTCCGGGATTGAAAGTTTCCGCAGAGAATATTTCGGTGGTCGGAGGCGGGCAGAGAAATGTGCCGATTCAATACAGTGTCCGGGGGCAGGATTTGCAATCTCTGCAAAATTACGCCAAACAGATAACGGCTGAGTTTTCCAAATTGCCGGGTATTGTGGATGTGGATACGTCTCTGGAAGTCGGCAAACCGGAATTTAAAGTTTATATCGATCGCGACCGGGCGGCGAATCTGGGAGTGGATGTTGCAACCATCGCGGAAGCAATTAACCTGCTTGTCAGCGGGGAGTTGGATATCGCCCGCTATAAAGATGAAACCCGCGGTAAACGATATGATATCCGTGTTCGTCTGAATCCGGAGGATCGCAACAGCGCTGACAGTTTGAAGCGTATGTATGTGCGAGCCCGGGACGGCAATCTGGTGGAGCTCTCCAATGTAGTGAAAATACAGGAAGGAAGCGGGCCCAGTGTCATCAACCGTGTTGACCGGCAAAGGGCTGTGACGATTTTTGCCTCACTGGAAGAAAAACCCTTGGGCGAGGCAAAAAATGAGCTGGATGACATTGCCGGTAAAATTTTGCCTCCTGATTATTTACCCAAATATCAGGGAACGGCGGATACCATGACGGAATCCTTTGGCTATCTGCTTTTCGCTCTGCTGCTGGGCGTTGTCCTGGCTTATATGATTCTGGCCGCGCAATTTGAAAGCTTTATCCATCCGGTCACCGTTTTGCTGTCCATGCCGCTTTCCTTTGTCGGCGCTTTCGGTGCATTATTTCTTACGGGTAAAACGCTCAATATCTTCAGCCTGATTGGTCTGATTCTCTTAATGGGATTGGTGAAGAAAAATGCCATCCTATTGGTGGATTATACCAATGTGCTGCGGGAAAGGGGATTGCCGCGCCGTGAAGCGATATTACAGGCGGGTCCTGTCCGGATGAGGCCGATTCTCATGACTACTTTCGCCATGGTTTTCGGCATGCTGCCGATTGCCCTCGGGGTGGGTGAGGGTGCGGAAACACGCGCTCCCATGGGGATTGCGGTTATCGGCGGTCTGCTGACGTCGCTGGTGCTGACGCTGGTTGTTGTTCCATCCTGCTACGAGCTGCTCGATGACTGGCAGACAAAAATAAAGAATTGGAAGAGAAAAGAAAAGCCTGCTGAACAATAATCATTTTGCTTTTGTATTGAATTTTGAAGCCAATTAAGCGATACTTTAAAATTATGGGCGGACAGAAAATCACACGACGACAAAAAGATATTTCCCGGCTTTTAAGAGAGAAAAAAAGGATTCAGCCCATAAAGGACAAAAAGATTAAAAATCCGCCGGCAAAAAAACAGGAACGCTGAAAATACAAATACTTATATTTCAAAAAATGAAAGGGAGGGAGAAATCATGGGGAAATCAATTAAAGGCTCTCAGACGGAAAAGAATTTGTTGGCGTCTTTTGCCGGTGAATCGCAGGCCAGAAATCGTTACACCTTTTTTGCCAGTGCCGCCAAAAAAGAATGTTTTGAACAGATATCCCGGATATTCCTGGAGACTGCAGAGAACGAAAAGGAACATGCTAAAGTATTTTTCAAATACCTGGAAGGCGGGGCTGTAGAAATAACCGCCGCCTATCCGGCCGGCGTTATCGGTGATACCAAGGCTAACCTGGAAGCTGCGGCAGATGGCGAGAAGGAAGAATGGACAGTTTTATATGCTCAGTTTGCCGAGACCGCCCATGAGGAAGGCTATCCTGAAGTCGCCAAGTCTTTTGAAGAGATTGCCGAAGTGGAGCAATTTCACGAGGAACGTTACCGCAAACTGCTGGCCAATGTTGTAAAAAATGAAGTGTTTAAAAAACCGGCGCCGGTCAAGTGGCACTGCATCAACTGCGGTTATATTCATGAAGGAACAGAGGCGCCTGAAGAATGTCCGGCCTGCCGTCATCCGCGGGCTTACTACGAAGTTTTGGCGGAAAACTATTAATTCCGGTTTGCAGTCAAGCGGCACCTTTGTCGGTACAGCATGCCCCGGTGCAGAAGACTGTGTCGCATTATCATTCTGAACACTTAGGCAAAGAATTTCCGTACGGAACAAGGGGTTGCAACTCCTTGTTCCGTTATTAGATTCTTCAATCCGTCAGCTCGTAGCTCGTAGGGTGGAACAAGCATAGCGGCTCCACCAATTAAACTTTCCTTTCGCCAGGATTCATGGCCAAAACGCTTCCCATGGCCGCTCCAAAGAGACGACCATTTGGGAGGCCGTTGGCATAAGAGTGTTTAATCATAACAAACCCATGTTCCGTGAGGCGTTATGGACCGGTTTTTTGCCGATGTACTCGTTGTCCTGCACTTCCTGTTCATCCTTTTTGTGGTTGCCGGGGGAATATTAGTGCTGCACAGGCCACGATTGGCAATATTGCATTTGCCGGCGGTTATTTGGGGGGCGGCGGTTGAACTTTGCGGTTGGATCTGTCCGTTGACCCCGCTGGAGAATTATTTCCGCAGGCTTGCGGGCGGTGCGGGTTACAGCGGAGGTTTTATCGAGCACTATCTGATACCCTTAATCTATCCTGAAAATCTGACTATTGGAATGCAATATGTTCTCGGTGCGCTGGTCATCGTTGTTAACCTTATCTTTTATTTCATCATTTGGCGCAAAATAAGGATCAGGCAGCAATAAGTTATTTATCCGGTCAACAATCCGTATTGATGCAAAAATATAGAACCGCCGCGCAAAAATAATCTTGACAAGTTATGAGCATATGCTTATTGCTTCAGCATGAAGACTGCTGCTGAAAGTTAAGGTTCCAATATGAACGAAAAATATCCTTCCAAACCCCTGCCTTTAAATTTAGGAGATAAGCAGAATATCATTCTTGATTCCATTGCCGATGGTGTTTTTACAGTTGATAAGAACCGGCGGATCACCTCTTTCAACCGGGCGGCCCAGGAAATTACGGGTGTCTCCGTCAAAGAAGCCATGGGACAACTGTGTAAAGACGTTTTAAAAGCTGATATCTGCGAAAAAAATTGCTGCCTGCGGGCCACCATGAAAACCGGTATTCCTACTGTCAATAAAAAGATTCATATAATCAACGCAGAGGGAAAAATGATTCCCGTAACCATTTCCACAGCTCTGCTGCGGGCTAAAGATGGGACGCACCTCGGCGCGGTGGAAACGTTTCGGGATATCAGCATTGAAGAGGATCTGCGCAAAGTTATAAAGGCGAAATATTCTTTTGCGGATATCATTTCGAAAAATCATAAAATTCTGCAATTATTCGATATTCTTCCTGATATCGCCGTAAGTACGAGCACCGTCCTGATCGAGGGGGAAAGCGGCACCGGAAAGGAACTTTTTGCCCGCGCTATTCATAACCTCAGTCCGAGAAAAAAGCAGCCGTTTATAGCCGTTAATTGCAGCGCTCTGCCGGACAATTTGCTGGAGTCGGAGCTTTTCGGATACAAGGCAGGAGCATTTACCGACGCGAAAAAGGACAAGCAGGGCCGTTTTCGTCTGGCGGAAAACGGTACCCTTTTTCTCGATGAGATTGGAGATATTACTCCGGCCATGCAGGCAAAGCTTTTGCGCGTCTTGCAGGAAAAAACCTACGAACCGCTGGGGGCGACGGAAAGTATTAAGCACAATGTGCGAATTATAGCCGCCACCAACAAAGATCTTAAAGAACTTGTCCGGCAGAGCCGCTTTCGGGAAGACCTCTTCTACAGGATTCATGTTTTCAAAATTACGTTGCCGCCGCTACGTGAGCGGATGGAGGATATTCCCCTGCTTGTGGAACATTTCATTAATTATTTTAATGTCATGCAGAAAAAAGATATTATTGGCGTCAGCAATGAAGCAATGAGCGTTTTGATGACATATACCTATCCGGGTAATGTTCGAGAACTGGCAAATCTTATTGAACGGGCTTTTATTCTGTGCAAGTCCGGTTTTATTGAAAAAACGCATCTGCCGGAGTCGCTTTTTACCGGTTCTGCAGGCTTTGCGGGAAACCATTCGCCGTCTCTTAAGGACATGGAATCCACCTGTCTGCTCAACGCTCTCAGACAGAACAACTGGAATCGGCTGCAGACGGCGAAACAACTGGGCATGCATAAGAGCACACTTTATCGCAAGATTAAATCCCTGGGACTGTCCCTTCCTCAATAGCCACAACAATGGTAGCATTACTGCAACACAGTCGCAGCAATGGTCGCAATTAAGCGACTTTGTTTTGCCCCAAGAATCCTTCTTGTTGTCGCATGTATCTATTATTAAAGGTATATTAATGCGATTGTTGATTTGGCACTATCCTTGCTGTTATTTCATTTCTAAATCAATGATGATATCGCGGCGGCTAGGAGGAGGCGACGAGGCGCATTATACATACGTTGAGGAAGCCGACGACGACGCCAACAAAGATAGCGCTTGATTTAGAAATGGAATTAACCTTTACACGAAGGAAAATAGCAATACGCCCTCAGACCAGAAAGGCATAAAGGAATGAAGATCGCTCTGTCCGTATGGAAGGAAGATATCTCCACTGTCTTTGATAGTGCGGATCAGTTATTAGTCATGGAACTTGATGACACAGATTGCCGGGAGCAGACGATCATTAAACTGAATGCCGTGGATGTTTTAGGAAGGGCAAATCAGATTAAGGAAAAACAAATCGATGTCCTGATTTGCGGGGCGATTTCCCGCTCCCTCGAAAACGCACTTACATCTCAGGGCATTCGCGTTTATGCTTTTGTTCGCGGTTCCGTAGGGGAAGTTCTTGCCGCCTATAAAAATGGCGAATTGGACCAGGCCATCTATGCGCTGCCCGGTTGCCGCAGGCGGAGGAATGCGGATACTCGAGGAAGTAATAGCGGAAAGCGAAGATTTTGAAGATTTAGCTATTTTCAAATAGTAAGGAGAAAATCAAAATGACTGGATCAACAAAAAATGGAGTTAATTTTACCTATCAGGCCCTGGCGCTGATGTCCCGTCTTTTCTACAAAAAATTCGGTGATGCTGCGCTCCCGATAATCAGGGATGTATGGTATCAAATGGGGCTGGATTCCGGCGAGCGTTTTAAGAAAAAGATGGATAATTATGACTTTAAGTCGGCGGCTGGTTATATTAATGATCGTAATAAACAGATGGGGGAAATGGAAACCTGCCGGGTAACTGATAAGCTTTATCATATTGCCTCTCCATCCGGCTTTTGCTGCGACGTGGGATTGGAAAACGCCGGTCGCCCTATATGTGAAGCAGTTATGAGCATAAATAAAGGGCAATT
Organism: Smithella sp.; assembly: GCA_039679325.1. GTDB lineage: Bacteria > Desulfobacterota > Syntrophia > Syntrophales > Smithellaceae > MVRV01. Next base: position 3,295 of record JBDKVD010000054.1, on the reverse strand, counting down.
CAAAGCCATCTGCGGGTTTGATGTCGAGATGAATATAGTGAGAAGCAGAGCCACAGGTTCCGACCGTTGTGAAATTATCTATCGCCCCATTGGTGTTTCCGAGATGAAAGAATAATGAACGGAACAACGAGTGGCCGAAGAGGGCAGGTTGGTGGCTTGGGCCGGCGCAATCGATTTTTCGCCGGCGGTTTATCCGACAGAACCCGGCAAACCCTGATCCGAAGGCGGAGAAACGGGCCCTGCAAAGTCAGGTCGAATTTTTGCAAATAAAAAATGGACGCGCTTGATTTGGAAATGGAATAAGACAGGCGTGGATCACCTCCATGTCCATGCCAACGGTGGCGGCTACGTGATTTTCACTGCTTCGCACGTCGCCGCCACCGACTATTTTTATAAAAAAGGACAATTCGGAAATTCTCAATCTGCCGGCGAGACGGACATGTAAGCTTTCCTGTATCTGCTCGGGACAGGGATTACACCCGCACGATGCAGTAAAAAAAGAATGAAAAGAATTGCGGACGAAAAACAGATTACCATTTTGTGCGCAGAGCATGACGTGTTTTCTAAAATATAGAAACGCTTTACGATCAACAAACCGGAAAAAGAAAATAAAAAGAAAACATAGTCTTTTTTTGAAGGTTGGATTATGAAGGGAATTATCGTCATCAGCGGTAAGGGGGCACAGGTAAAACCAGCGACACTAAACCAACAGTGGCAGATTAGCATGATTTGGAAAGAGTGTTGTTTTTGACGCACCATTTTCAAATTCCCACATCCGTTTGCGTCAACAATTGGGATTTCAACGAGGAAATGACACAAAGAATCGAGGACAAAGCGCAGCAATCCGGTGCGGGCGTTGCCGGACGATATCGTTACGACCAGGCAGTTACTCTGGCGTTAATGCAAAAAAAGCGGTTGTGGAAAATGACGCGCCAAGCGCCAACGACATTAAACAGCTTTGAAAAAAGCTTAATATTCGGGAGGAAGGAAAAATAAAATGGAAGCAGTGAAAATGGATAATTCTTATCTGGCGGCGCACGGGAACGCAAATGACCCTGATTATGAGAAGGAAGCACAGGCCAATGCAGCCAAGGCCGGCGGCAAAACCTGTGATACCTGCGGAGATACCTCATGCTCCGCTTCAAAGCAGAAGAGTGGTGAAAGTAAAGAAGAATATGCAGATCGGAGCAAGCTTATGGCGAGACTCTGCCGCATTGAACATAAAATTGTCGTTCTTTCGGGAAAAGGCGGGGTCGGCAAAAGTACGGTTGCAGTTAACCTGGCTACGTCTCTGATGCTGTCGGGGCTGAGGGTGGGGCTTCTGGATGTTGATATTCACGGTCCCAGCGTTCCCACTATGTTGGGTTTGGAGCATGAAACTCTTCGCGGCAGCGACGAAGGACTGCTTCCGGTGCAACTGGGAAATATGAAGATCATGTCTTTAGGTTTCCTTTTGGAAAACCAGGACGATGCCGTCATCTGGCGCGGTCCGATGAAATTCGGCGTTATCAAACAGTTTCTGACGGATGTTGACTGGGGCGACCTTGATTATCTTATTGTGGATGCTCCTCCCGGAACCGGTGACGAACCGCTTTCACTTTGCCAGCTCATCCAGCCGCTGGATGGCGCAGTGATCGTTACTACGCCGCAGAAAGTAGCTGCCGTGGATGTGCGCAAATCCATCAGCTTCTGTCACCGCGTAAATGTGCCGGTGCTGGGTGTTATCGAAAATATGAGCGGCTTTGTTTGTCCGAAATGCGGGGAGATTACACAAATATTTCCGACGGGGGGCGGCAAAAAAATAGCGGAGGATATGAAAGTGCCTTACCTGGGCGCAATTCCAGTGGACCCGGCTATTGCTCAGTCCGGTGATTCCGGTCAGGTGTTTATCCACCACTTTGCCTCAAGTCCGACAGCAAAAATTATGCAGGATATTATCAATAAAATCATTGATCTGAATAAAACAAAAAAATAAATTCACCTAACAGTGCAAATCAAAGGAGAATATCCCTATGAATTCTGAAATATTAGCCGCTGTAGATAAGGTCGAAATTTTAACATTGCAGGACAATTATATCGAAATGACTGCAATGGACGACAATGCGATAATTTCACGAGCTGTTCCCCTGAAAGAGGGAGAATTCCGGGCATCTATTTTAGCCGAGCACGGTTTTTCCGCGTTGGTCAAAACAACGGTTGACGGCAAAACGCATACATTGCTGTTTGATTTTGGATTTTCTGAAAACGGCGCAGCGCAAAACACCAAAACACTCGGTGTCGATATGACCGATGTTGAAGCCATAGCGCTTTCACACGGACACAGCGACCATACCGGCGGCATGGATAAAATGACCGCCCTGATCGGCAGGAAAAACATTCCTTTTGTCGTTCATCCATCCGTGTTTAAATCGCCGCGCTACCTTAAGGTCAGAGAGGAATTCAAAATCAATTTTCCGAAATTGACAAGGGAAAGGCTCGAACAGACAGGACTCAAGGTCGTAGAGGCAAAGGAACCTTACCCTCTTTTAGACCGCACCATTTTATTTCTGGGCGAAATTCCCCGTTCCACGGACTTTGAAAAAGGTTTTCCCATCGCCCACTTTCTGGAAAATGATGTCGAGAAGTGGGACGCCATTGAGGATGATACGTCGATAGTTATGAATTTAAAGGATAAAGGACTGGTGATCCTTTCCGGCTGCGCTCATGCGGGAATTATCAATACAATTCTCTACGCCCGGAAGGTGACCGGCGTCGAGAAAGTACATGTCGTTATGGGAGGTTTCCATCTTTCGGGGGCTATATTTGAACCCATTATAGACAGGACAGCCGAAGAGCTGAAAAAGCTGGACCCCCGGTATGTTATTCCTGCACACTGTACAGGACGAAAAGCGATCATGAAAATAGAAAGAGAAATGCCCGGACGGTTTATCCTGAATATGTCAGGAACAAAATTGACATTCGCCTGAGCAATTCTATATAATACCATTTCAGAAGGGAGGAATTATGGCATCAAAAGATACATTCAAAGCATATGTGTTGAGGCAGGAAAACAAAAAAACTACGCAGGGCATAGAAGACCTGACGGTCGATGATCTACCTAAAAATGATGTTCTTGTAGCAGTTGACTATTCATCGCTGAATTACAAAGACGGCATGGCTATCGCCGGTGTCGGTAAAATTGTCCGCGATTTTCCGATGGTTCCCGGTATTGATCTGGCGGGAACGGTGCTGGAATCTTCATCGCCCCTTTACCGCGCAGGCGACAAGGTTGTTCTGACCGGTTGGAGTGTTGGTG
>JBDKVD010000053.1:0-9351 GCA_039679325.1 Smithella sp. | reverse complement strand
CTATCATTCCCAGGGGAATAACTGCGTCACAGCCGTCCCATGCGGCCAGCATCTCAATAACCTCGATAACCAGGTCAAAGTCAAATTCACCTACGAGATCAACCGGATTTACTCTGTTCCAGTAAGGAGGCAGAATTTTATCGATCCGGCGTATGATATCATCGGACAACGGCGGAATTGCAAGCCCTGCTTCGGAGCATAGATCAGCTGTTACAACGCCCCATCCTCCGCCGAGAGTAACAAGGGCGACACGATTTCCCCGGGGAAGCGGAAGAGATGAAAAAGCTGCGGAAAAATCAAGCAAATCTATCGGTTGCCTGGCGAGGATGATTCCCGCCTGACGGCACGCGGCGTCAAACACCCGTACATTGGAAGCCATGGCTCCCGTATGGCTTGCCGCTGCAGTATTTCCGGCTTTTGTGCGTCCTCCCTTAAGCAAAACAATAGGTTTTTTCCAGGAAACACGCTCCGCCTGTTGTAAAAATCGTCTCCCGTCTTTGACGCCCTCAACATAAAGGATGACCGTATTGGTCTTTTCATCCACTTCAAAAGCGCTCAGGTAGTCCTCTATGGTGATCATGGCTCCATTGCCGGAACCACAAAATACTCTTAAACCGATATTCTCTTTTTCCGCAAAAGTGGTGAGTTGAGTTCCAAAGTTGCCGGATTGAGTGATCAAACCGACTGAACCAGGCTTTGTCCCGCCAATCGTTCCCACGCAGAAAACCTTCTCATGAGGATTAATAAACCCCATTGTATTCGGTCCGACAATGAGAATCCCCGCATCTTTTGCCGCTGCAACCAGCTCTTTTTCCAGGCGGGTGCCTTCATCTCCCGCCTCCGAAAAGCCCGAGCTGATGAGGAGCATGTATTTGGTTCCTTTCTCTTTCATGGCTGGTATCATGGATATTACCTGAGAAGCCGGGATCGTCATGGCAACAATGTCCACCGGACCGGGTATGTCGGACAGGGACTTATAAACCTTTCTTCCGGCAATATCCTTATTATTATTGGCATTGACCAGATAAATTTCCCCCTGATATCCGCCGGCTACGGTATTGGCAAGAAGTCTGTAACCCCACTTGGAAACATTGCCCGATGCACCAACAAAGGCAATGGATTTCGGCGCGAAAATATTAAAAATATCTTGTGGAGTCACCGGGGGACTATCCAATATTTTCTCAATTCTCTTACCGAGAATAATCAGGGCATCCACTGCTGTTAAACCGCCATCCGCACCAGCCACCAGCGGGTTAACATCTACTTCGACGATATCGGGACACTCCATTGCCAGCTTCGATAGACCCAAAATAGTATCAATGATTTGTTTTTGTTCCACCGGAGCTTCTCCCCGGAACGGCCCTAGAAGCTTTGCCGAACGCAGCTCTTCAAGCATTGCTTGTGCCTGTGTTTCACTTACCGGCGCAATCCGGAAAACGACGTCGTCCAGAGCTTCCGTGAATATGCCGCCAAGTCCAAACATTATAACAGGGCCGAATTGTGCATCACAGAACAAACCGGCCACAAACTCCCGCCTTCCCCGAACCATCGGCTGCACAAGATATCCTTCCAGATCAGCTCCCGCTGAACGGCTTATTTTATCTGCGGCAGTAAGAAGCTCTTCGCGAGTAGTTATATTCAGGCAGACCAATCCCCGCTCCGTTTTGTGCGTCAGTTTTGATCCCAAGCCTTTCAAAACGACAGGATAGCCATATTTCTCGGCAGCTTTCACGGCTTCATCAGGCGTCAAGGCAATGGTTTCCTCAACTACCGGAATTCCATACCCGGACAGAATCTGTTTTGATTCGGCTTCAGTCAGCGCATTTCGTTTCTCTTTTTTTGCCGCTGCTATTATTTCTTTTGTAATTTTTACACCTTCCATGTACTTCACCTCAATTATTAAGAAAGCTCGAAATGATCCGATTTTCAGATTGTTATTCTGGAATCTACAACAACTGGGAAAGAGACAAGGATAATTTTCGCCGGTTCAGATTTTACTTATGATGTTTTTTCTTTTTTTCAGGATGTCTCCGAGATCACCTTTTTCCCAGTGATTTGCTGCCCCCCATTTTACAGGCTGGTCAAAAATGTTCAGTGGCAAGTCATTGCAAAAAACGAATCGCGAAGAATGTGTGGAAATACGGCAATCGTAAGGTTTGCAGTGAAACGAAGGGGATGAACCTTTTTCAACAGCCTGCTAATTATCCTGATTTTTCGAAGTGGTTAATATCATTCACCAAGGCTGAAAGTCAATAAAAAAATGGGATAAGCTCGAAGTGAACAGGCGGTAATTACTTATTTTAAATCAATAATTTTGACGTAGAGGCAAGAAGAAGGCTATAAAGTGCATCGACAATACACCTGTAATTCCAATTCCAAATCAAGCGCTACCTTTGTTGGCGTCGTTGTAGGCTTCCTCAACGTATGTATAATACGCCTCGTCGCCTCCTCCTAGCCGCCGCGGTATCATCTTTGATTTGGAAATGGAATAAAGCCTCCTTCCTGCCGAAACTAATGACTTGAATTCTATTAAAGACCTTTCTTTTCAAACCAGCGGAACAGCAGAATAAACAGGGCGCACAAGATGATGATGACTATCCAGTGATTAATTCCGGATGCTGTGGCCAGTGTAACCTTTCCGAAGTCTCCCCAGGTCAATACCGTTTCCTTCATCACAGGATAAATCTCGGCGTAAAGCCCTGCACCCAGAAGCATTCCCAGCAAGGCAAAGATGCTGTCGTAGCGGCCTTCTCCTAATGCTCCCATCGCGGTGGCGGGACAGTACCCGACAATACCCCAGCCCAGGCCGAATATCAAACCGCCCAGAATGTTGCCGCCCAGGATCAAAGGTTTTACCGATATCTTGATAAGACCGAGGTCAAATAACAAATAGATGCCCACCATGGCTACCAGAATTGTCGTGAGCATAAATTTGACGATGGTCATATCCTTCAGACGCAGGGCGCCCAGTTGCCGGTCATAGCGTATTACCTGTGCCTTTTGCAAAAGGACTCCGAAAATGACGCCGGTGACGGCGCCTGTCAGCAGTTCATTCATGGCCATTACCTCCTCCGTAAATAATCCCGGCCATAATCATTCCGGCCACAAAAAAACAGATTAAGGACACAAACCCGCTTACAGCCAGCTGAGCCAGACCGCTCAGTCCGTGACCGCTCGGTCACCCATCGGCGAGACGCGCCCCGAACATCAGCACCACTCCTCCCAGAAAAGCCATTGTCCACCTTTTGGCGCGGGATGCTCCAAAACGCTCCTCCCACATCGGCGGCACCGCAACAGCCTTAGCGTCTTTGGAAGTCCACGCTGACAGCAGAGAACCGAAGAAAACCCCGACAACAAACAGAAACTGCCAATCTACCTTTACTTTTTCCTTAATGAAATAAGCCATTTCCGCCACTTTATCCGGCGCAACGGTTTGCTCGATGAAACCCGAAGCACGGACGAAGGTGGTTGAGGCGCCGAAGTATTTTCCGGTAAGAAAGACAGACAACACCAGGAGAAGACCGGCCAGGGCGCCGGCTACATAAGGAGACCATTGTTTCTGAAGCAGAACATTCATGTTTTTCACCTCCTTGTTAAACGAGTTATACCAAGTTGCATTCAAAGCATAACGCGGCGGCAAGGAGGAGGCTCCGCAGGCGTATTATTAATACGTTGAGGAAGCCGACGACCCGGCATGCGCCAGGCAAGCAGCAGCCAACAAAGTTAGGCAAAGAATGCGACATGGTATTAAAAAACGTCTGATCGGAATATGGATAATCCCGACCACCTGAATTTTTCCCAAAAGAACAATATGGTTCGGCCTTGTTTATTTTATAAAGAAAAGGGGGGTGGAATGTCAATAACAATGATTATTGATGAACTCGCTAAAAGTCGTAAAATTATCAATTTTCAGGCGACTTTGTAAAATACCCTAAAGGGCACGCGAGGTCGCAGGCAAGGCGCGCGAATACCGAGGAATGAAGCGCATCCGGCCTTTTTACGAAGTCGCCATTATTGCCTGGCGCCGAATATTGCCCTGCCGATGCGGATAATTGTGGAGCCTTCTTCAATAGCGACTTCAAAATCGTCCGTCATGCCCATGGAAAGTTCTTCCATTTGAATGCGGGGGATTCTTTCGCGGACAATATCATCGCGCAGATTCCGCAGCGCCTGAAAATAAGGCCGGGATGTTTCGGGATCATCGGAATAAGGGGCCATGGTCATAAGTCCGCGCACTAAAAGGTTCTCGAAGGTTGCAATGCGATAAATTAATTCCCCGGCCCGGGCCGTGGTAACACCATTTTTAGTCTGCTCACCGCTGACATTGACTTCGATTAGTATATCCATTGTGCGGTTGACGGCTTTTGCCCGACGATCCAGCTCCTGCGCCAGTTCCAGTCGGTCAACGGAATGGACGCAATCAAAAAGCCTGACGGCATATTTTGCTTTGTTGGTTTGCAGATGGCCGATCAGATGCATTTGGGCGCGACCGCCCAGCAGTTCATGTTTTTCTCTGGCTTCCTGAACATAATTTTCCCCCAGCAGGGTAATGCCTGCATCTACTGCCTGCAGAATTCGCTGTGTTGGTACGGTTTTAGTTACAGCCATCAGCGCTATGGAATGCGGATCGCGCCCCGAGCGTGCACAGGCGGCAGCTATTCGCTGCTTTATTTTTTCTATGTTGGCCGCAATGTCTGTTTCCATTTTGAGTCACCTGAATTTTATGGCGTTTAGTTTCTTTAATTCTTCCAGCACTTCGCAAAGCGGCAGTCCAATTACGTTGGTATAAGATCCGCGGATTGCTTTGATAAAGTAAGCGCCCTTACCCTGCACCGCATAGCCGCCCGCTTTGTCATAAGGTTCATCACACGATATGTACCATTCCATCTCTTCAGCGTTGATTGGCTTAAATTTCACCGCCGACTGCACAACTGATGTTTTGGTAATTTTCGATGCCGTGCGGGCCAGAGTATATCCGGTGAAGACTTTATGCTCTCTGCCGCTGAGTCTCTCCAGCATTTGCCTTGCCTGTGTTTTGTTTTTCGGTTTGCCTAAAATAAGATTGTCAATAACAACAATGGTATCGGCGCCCAGCACCCAGGCGTCGGGATATTTGCGGGCCGGAACCCGTGCTTTGTCTTGCGACAGTCTTCGTACATGCTGCCGTGGTGTTTCTCCATCTATATAGTCTTCATTGACGTGAGCCGGTAGAATTTTAAATTTTAATCCCACTGAACGCAGCAGTTCTTCGCGGCGCGGCGAGGCGGAAGCCAGTATAAAGGGAGAAGAGGATGAAATCGTCATGAGCTTTTCTTTCCTGCTTAAATTAATATTAGATTTTTTATTCCAAATAAACTTTCACCTGTCAATCGCAATCTAATTGTCTGATTAACGGCGGTCAATAAAACCCTAGTGACACTATTATCGGTCTTGACATGTACAATTGCCTTCTTTATACATATGCTGCATATTAGTAAGCGAATGTCTTGCAGAGTTGATACAGGAACATAACCGTCTGACGAACCCATATTGGAACTTGGTTTTCAGCATTTTATGGCTCCACTCCCGTAATGAAGGAGTATCTTAACTATGAGTGACAGCGACAAGACAAAAGAGCAACTCTTAAAAGAATTGGAAGAAGTGCGTCGGCAGCTTGCCGAGAGTAAAGCGCAAGAGGCATATCTGAGGCAGTCGGAAGGGGCGATTGAAGAGTCCCCGTGGCAGCTTGCAAACATCATCGATTTTTTCCCGGATGCAACCTTTGCTATCAACAAAGAAGGCACAGTAATCGCCTGGAACCGTGCTATTGAAGAAATGACCGGGGTCCGCGCAGAGGATATGCTGAGAAAAGGCAACTATGAGTATGCTATCCCCTTTTATGGAACCAGAAGACCGATCCTCATCGATCTTATCCTCATGCCTGATAAGGAAATTGAAGCAAAATATACCATAATTAATAAGGAAAAGGATATTCTCATCGCTGAGTCGGATTTTCCCCGTCTCAGAGGTGAAAGGCGTGTTCTCTGGGCAAAGGTCTCCCTAATATATGACATTCGTGGAGACATTGCAGGCGCTATCGAGTTGATTCGTGACATCACCGCGCATAAAAAGGCCGAAGAGACGTGGCAGGAGGCCTCTGAGCGCACGGCTGCTGACCTGAAAGAGCGCACCTCTGAACTGGAAGCCGCCAATGAAGACCTCAAGAAATTCACCTTTAGTGTCTCCCACGACCTGCGCGCTCCCTTGATCAACCTGAAGGGATTTGCGCAAGAACTTCGCATGTCCATGGAAACGATCCAACCGTCTGTCGAAGAATTGTTGCCCTCCCTGGATGCAAAGAAAGGTGAAGAAGTCCGCGTGGCCATTCGTGAAGATGTGCCGGAGGCGCTGGAATTCATAGAATCTTCCGTAACCCGTATGGATAACCTGATCAATTCCGTCCTGAAACTGTCACGCCTGGGACGCCGCGATCTGACATTTGAGCCGATCAATATGAATGACCTTGTCGATGATACCTTAAAAACCATTGCCCATCAGATTGCGAAGCATCATGCGAGGGTGTCTGTGGAATCACTGCCGGAGGTGACGGCTGATCGGATCTCCATGCAACAAATCATAGGGAATCTTCTGGATAATGCCCTAAAATATCTCGCACCGGATCGCGCCGGAGAAATCAGCATCCGGGGCGCCGAAGGGGATAAGTTTACGACTTTTTATATTCAGGATAACGGCAGAGGAATCGCCGAAAATGACACAAAAAAAATATTTGAAATATTCCGACGGGTTGGTACTCAGGATGTCCCGGGCGAAGGGATGGGCCTTACGTATGTGCAAGCCATGGTTAAGCGCCATGGCGGCAATATCTGGTGCGAGTCGAAACCCGGCGCGGGAGCAACCTTTACCTTCACCATCTCAAAAAAACTTATGAAAGGAAATTAACATGAACAAACGTGAAATTACGATTCTCCTGATTGAAGACGACCCCGGGCACGCCCGCCTGATCGAAAAAAATCTGAAGCGTTATGTCACCAATAAAATCATTAGATTATCAGACGGCCAGCAGGCCGTTGATTTTCTCTTCAGTGAAGGTGAGTACGCCCAATCTGTGCGTCCATCTCCGCTTATGGTGTTGCTCGACCTGAATATGCCTGTCATTGACGGATATGAGGTTCTCCGACGCATGAAAAAGGAGGACCGCACCAAAAAGATACCAGTGATCGTCCTGACAAGCACCGATGATATCCGCGAGGTTTCCCGATGCTATGATCTGGGATGCAATGTCTATATCGTAAAACCGGTGGATTACGAAAAGTTTTCCGAAGCCATGCAGAAGCTGGGATTGCTCATATCGATTGTTGTGGTGCCTGAAGGAGAATGAATGACATGACGGAACAAAAACAAATACACATCCTCTGCATGGAAGATGACCCGGGGTTGGCCATGATTTTCAAAAAAAAGCTGAGGCGTGCGGGGTTCAAGGTGGATATCGCGCAAGACGGCAAAGAAGGGCTGACTATGGTTGAATCACAATCCTATGACATAGTTGCGGTTGATTATATTATGCCCTATTATTCGGGACTGGATGTGATCAGGATCCTTTCCGCAAGAGAAAATCCCCCGCCGATGATTATGATCACGGGAATGGGCAGCGAGGAGATAGCCGTCGAGGCGATGAAGATGGGGGCGGCCGACTATGTCGTTAAAGATAGTGATGGCCATTATCTCGATCTCCTTCTTTCTGTGATCGAGAATATTCTCCAGAAATGGCAGCTCGTGAAGGAAAGGAATCTTGCCCGGGAGGCGCTAAGGGAAAGCGAGGAAAAATATAACCAGTTTTTTAAAACTTCGCGGGATTGCATCTTCATAACAGAAGATGGAAGCCTTATCGATATTAATGATGCCGCAGTAGAGTTATTAGGTTACTCCAGCCGTGAAGAACTGCTACAGGTAAAGGTTCCGGATCTCTATGCTGAAACGGAAGAATGGACAAAATATTCCAGTACTATCTTGAAATTCGGCTATTGCAAGAATTATCCCGTTGATTTGCGCAGAAAAGACGGCGACATAAGACACACGCTGATCACATCGGCAGCCCGATATGACAAGAATGGCAATCCGATTGGTTTACAGGGAACAATCCGGGATGTTACCGAGCAGAGACGCAATGAAGAAGAATTAAAGAAATACCGTGAAAACCTTGAGATCATGGTTGCCGAACGGACAAGCGAGCTCGAAGAAAAGACAAAAAATCTTCAGGAAGTAAATATGACACTGAATGTTCTGCTGAAGAAAAGAGAAGAAGACAAGAAGAATCTTGAAGAGAATTTTGTTGCGAATATCGGAAGTATCGTGCTTCCTTATTTAGAAAAGATGAGAAAAAACAACCTTGATGCACAGCAGCAATTCTGCCTGGATACTGTTGAAAAGAATTTGGATGAAATAGCATCCCCCCTGTTGAAAAACATCCAGCAGTTTAATCTGACTCCCAGAGAGGTTCAAATAGCGTGTTTGATAAAGGATGGCAAGACGACCAAGGAAATCGCCAGCGTATTGGGGATTGCGGAAGGTTCCATTTCTACTCACAGAAAAAATCTTAGAAAGAAATTAGGCCTGGACAGAGATTCCAACCTCCAGTCCCAGCTGCGTTTCTTTGAAAAGTAAATATTCTACCCATTGATGCGTACACTGTTCTATAAATACTGAATTTATCCAGTAACTCAACTTCCGCAGCAAGGTATTCAAAACCGGTCAATAAAACCCTTGACGGTCTTTTGTTTTTTCGTCAAGCTGCAAATATGCATAGGAAGTCAAGGATAAAGGATAAAAGGGACAAGGTTGCCGGCATAATTGAACTGATTGCGGCGGTAAAAGAGAAAAAATGAAGACATTAGATTTGTTCAGTCCGAAAGAGTCTATTGACGCGGATGCATCGGCGCCGCTGGCGGAAAGAATGCGGCCGAAGACCATCACAGAATATATCGGCCAGTCCCATCTTTTAGCCCAGGGTAGTCTGCTGCGGCGTTCCATTGAAGAAGACAAGTTGTTTTCCATGATTTTCTGGGGACCGCCCGGTTCCGGGAAAACAACGCTGGCCCGCATTCTGGCCAATGAAACAAAATCTTATTTTGTCAGCTTTTCCGCCGTCCTTTCCGGCGTAAAAGAAATCCGGCTGGTCATCGATGACGCCCGGCAACTATGGGAGAGCAAAAAGAAAAAAACCATTCTTTTTGTTGATGAAATTCACCGTTTCAACAAAGCGCAGCAGGATGCCTTTTTGCCGCATGTCGAAAGCGGATTGATTACATTGATCGGCGCCACTACCGAAAATCCTTCCTTTGAAGTGATTGCCCC
>JBDKVD010000052.1:0-14254 GCA_039679325.1 Smithella sp. | reverse complement strand
AGGCGAAAGAGTTTTATCAGGGTAGCGATGCAATAAAAAGGTGTTACCACATAGTTGGCGAAACAGCACTGATGTTAGGAGAAATACTGGAACGCGAACAAGGTTAGTTTGTGTTTAAGATAAAAGCTGTATTAGGAAAATTAACAGACGTATAACCTGATAATCTGACATTTATGCGAAGTTATCAGGTTATACGCGGCAAAATCGGCCGCGGCTGCGCCGGGGGCGGGCTTTTCCAATATAGTCAGCCATCTGATTTTAAAATGCTTTTATCATTTTTCCGTCTGCATAAAGACAGGCGGCACCTGCGTTGGAAGCACCTCAATTCTCAACCAGACGTCGCCTTTGACATACGGCTCGATTTTAAGCCAGTCATCCAATTCCGTCCGCGAAGGAAAATCCATTACCATGACCGAGCCGACCATATTATCTCGATCATCCAGAATAGCTGTGCCGAAAATTGCTTTTCCCTCCTCTTTCATTTTCAACACACCGGCGAGATGAGCTTCTCTTGCCATTAATCGTCGACCGAGAGCTTTATCATCCGTTCCGTCGTAGCCAATAACTAAAAACTGCATAACCCAACCTCCTTTTTGCAGATGAGATGAAATTATAAAGAGAACTTATAAAGGTTTTGAATGATAATTACAATAAATTGAATGGAATATTTAGATGTACCCTGTTATAGGATGTACCATTGACAAAAAACAAAAAGCGAAAGGCGGATGAATAAATGGTAAAGGCAAAAAAGGGGGATAAGGTAAAGGTTCATTATACCGGGCGGTTTGAAGGAGGAGATATTTTTGATTCTTCCGAATGTGATGAGCATGGGTGCGACTGCAATGTCGAACCATTGGAGTTTACCATTGGTAAAGGAGAAGTGATTCCCGGTTTTGAGAAAGCGGTTATCGGGATGAAAGCGGGAGAGGAGAAGACCTTGACCATTCCGGCCAAAGACGCATACGGCAAACGAAAAGATGAAATGGTAGTGACTATTGACAGGAGCGATGTTCCGGAAGATATAATACCGGAAGTAGGAATGCGGCTGGAGGTAGCCCAGGATGAAGACCAGGTATTTCCGGTAACAATCACGGAAGTATCGGAGACGCATGTAACACTGGACGCAAACCACCCCCTGGCTGGAATAGATCTCACCTTTGATCTCAGATTAGTTGAAATCTGCTGAAGGTACTTAACCAATATTGATGAAGTCGAAAAATTAACAATTCTCAGACGACCTCGTAAAAAGGCCGCAGGCAAGGCGCGCGAATCCTGAGTAATGAGGCGTACTTAGCGTACACCGCAGTGACGAAGGAGGAAGCGCAACGCAGCATCCGGTCTTTTTACGGGGTCGTCAATATTTGCGGACATCAAAAGGGAGAATATATAGATTGTCTCCCTTTTTTTATGCGCAGGGAAGAAGTATTATGTACAGAGCTTTCTGACCTGTTCCATGACCCTTAGTGACTTCACCTCACGGTTGAGTACATATGAGATAAAACCTACGAGAATATTGCGGGATTCCATGGCCAGAGAACCGGAAAGGGCAATCAATTTGATTTTTTCCACATCCATATCCTTGCCCAGAAGTAATGTCCTGATGGTTCCTGCGGAAACGGATTGGTCGTAGAGCTCGGGTTTGGCGCATTGGGCACATTTAATCCCGCCTTCCTGCGCGTAAAAATAATAGGCATTGCCGTTGCTGAGCGGTTTTTTGCAGACAATGCAGTTCTCTAGTGCCGGTTCAAATCCGGCCAGTTTCAGCAGGCGTATTTCAAAAAACCGCACCAGGGCATCAGATGCTTTTTGTGTGCCCAGCAGTGCTAAAAATGTTTGTAAAAGTTCAAAGACATTTTCATTTTTTTTTCCTTCCGGGCTGAAATGGTCGGTAAGATCAATAAAATAAGAAGCAATCAAAGTTTTTTCCAGATCAAGACGGATGGCATCGTAATGGTCGACGATTTCACAGGTTTCAATTAACGCAAGCGTGTCGCGGCTCTTACGGGTGAAGATAATATTGGTCAGGGAAAATGGTTCAAAGACGTTGGCAAACCTTTTTTTGCTGCGCTTGGCGCCTTTGGCTATGCCCTTGAGTTTGCCGAATTCACTGCTTAAAAAGGTTACGATTAAATCTGATTCGCCATAATTTAAGGTACGCAGAACAAATCCGGTCGTCTTGAGGCTTTCTCTAGCGCCCATCGTATTTGATTTCTCCGCCGACAATGGTCAAAATAGCTTTTCCCTGCATTTCCCAACTATGAAAGGGAGAGTTCTTGCCTTTGGAGCAAAATGCTTTGACGTCGACCGTCCAATTCAATTGAGGGTTAATCACTGTTATGTCGGCGTCTGCGCCGGGCTCCAGAGTGCCTTTGGACAGCTTGAGGATGCGCGCGGGGTTGAGGCTCATTTTGGCTATCAATTCCGGGAGGGAAAGAATACCTTCGTCGACAAGACGTAAGCTCAAAGCCAGCGATGTTTCCAGTCCGCTGATGCCGTTTGCGGCGTATTCAAATTCCATTTCCTTATCCGTGCGGGCATGCGGTGCATGGTCGGTAACAATGGCGTCCAGGGTTCCATCAGCCAATCCTTCTTTAATGGCTGCCACATCGGCAGCGCTTCTCAGTGGCGGATTGACTTTCAGGTTGGTGTTGTATGTCTGGAGTGCCTCATCGGTCAGAGTGAAATAGTGCGGAGCGGTTTCCGCAGTTACTTTTACGCCTCTCTTTTTGGCTTCGCGAATAAGCCGGACGGAGCCCTTAGTGCTGACGTGAGCGATATGAACGTGAGATTTAGTAAATTCGGCAATCAAAATGTCACGGGCTGTCATTGCTTCTTCGGCGATCGCAGGGATGCCGCGCAATCCCAGTATTGTGGAATAATATCCTTCGTTCATCAGGCCGCCGACGGAAAGATTAATATCTTCACAATGGGAAATGACGGGCAGGTCCAGCGACGAGGCATATTCCAGTGCGTGGCGCATCAGGGCGGCATCCATAACCGGTTTGCCGTCGTCGGAGAGGGCTACTGCTCCCGCTTCCTTCAAATCCCAGAATTCCGTTAACTGCTGACCTGCGGAACTACGGCTTATATTGCCGATCGGGAAAACATTGGCAAGATTTGCTTCCAGAGCTTTTTTCTTAATAAATTCGGTAATCGAACGGTTGTCATTGACTGGGTCGGTGTTCGGCATACAGGCAATCGATGTAAAACCGCCGACCACGGCTGCTTTTGTTCCGGTGGCCACGGTTTCTTTGTATTCCTGGCCGGGTTCGCGCAGGTGGGTATGCATATCGATCAAGCCGGGAGTAAGTATCATTCCGGCAAGTTCAATAATTGTTGATTCCTTGGATTTTTTCGACTGGAGGAGATCAGAGCCTGTTTGGGCAATTCTTCCATCTTCTACTAAAATATCGGAAACGGTATCTATCTTCCGGGCCGGGTCGATTATCCTGGCACCTGTTAAAAGTAATTTCATTCTTCGCCTCCAGAGAGTAAATAAAGCAGAGCCATTCTTACCGCCACGCCTTTATTTACTTGATCGAGAATTACCGAGCGGGAAAGATCGTCGGCAATATCCGGTGATATTTCCACCCCCCGGTTGATAGGGCCGGGATGCATGATGATGGCATCTTTTTTGGCCAGTTTGATGTTGCGGCTGTTCAGGCAGTAATGCTGAGCATATTCCCGCAACGACGGGAAAATATTCTGCTTTTGGCGTTCGAGTTGAATGCGCAGCATCATTACTACATCGGCCTCGCAAATGGCTTCTTCCAGTTTGTTATATGTTTTGACGCCCATTTGTTGGATGCCGCGGGGCATCATTGTTGCCGGACCCGCCAGAACAACCTCGGCTCCCATTTTAGTCAAACCGTAAATATTGGAACGGGCAACGCGGCTGTGGGCGATATCGCCGACAATGGCCACTTTTAACCCGGCAAGGTTTCCCTTTTTTTCTTTGATCGTCATCATATCGAGAAGTGCCTGGGTGGGATGTTCGTGAGCGCCGTCTCCGGCATTAATAATGGATTGTTTGACCAGCGTCGCCAGAAGATGCGGGGCGCCGGCGGCGCTGTGCCGGATGACGATGACATCAGGATTCATGGCTTCCAGATTGCGTGCCGTATCAATGAGAGTTTCTCCTTTGACGACGGAGCTGGTGGAGGCGGAAATATTAATGGTATCGGCGCTTAGTCTCTTCCCGGCAATTTCAAAGGACGTCCTTGTCCGGGTGCTGGCTTCAAAAAACAGGTTGATGACGGTCTTGCCTCGCAACGTCGGCACCTTCTTGATTTCACGGGTGGAGATTTCCAAAAAGGATTCGGCTGTTTCCAGAATATGATTTATTTCTTCAACCGCAAGATCCTTAATGCCCAATATATCTTTTCTTTCAAATTTCATAAACAAGCCTTAAACATTTATTCTAAGTATCCTCTTCAATAACAACTTCATCAACACCGCTTTTTTCCACCAGATGAACGGCGACCTCTTCCCAGAGGGAAGAGGGAAGGTTTTTTCCGACAAAATCAGCTCTGATCGGCAATTCGCGATGTCCGCGGTCAATTAAAACAGCCAGTTGAATCATTTTGGGGCGTCCAAAGTCGATCAAAGCGTCCATCGCGGCGCGAATGGTTCTACCGGTAAAAAGCACATCATCAATAAGGATGACCTTCTTATCGTCAAGAGAAAAAGGAATCTGTGTTTTTCCCAGAGACGGCTTTTTCTTGGATATGGAAATATCGTCACGGTAGAGAGTGATATCCAAAACGCCCAACGGGATTTCCACCCCTTCGATGCTGGAGATTATTTTCTGCAGTCTCTGGGCAAGATAAATTCCACCGGTTCGAATACCGACCAAAACAAGGTTACTCGTACCTTTATTCTTTTCCAGAATTTCGTAGGCAATCCTGGTCAAAGACCGGTCGATAACTTCCCTGTCCATGACTACTTTAACGTTTTTGTTTTCTACCATAAGCAGTTTCCCCCAATCTCCATAAGCCGATTAAAAAAAGCCAATTGCAACAGGCCAATTGCAACAAGGCCAATTGCAACAAGGCCAATTGCAACAAGGAATGACGGGCAAAAAAAAAGCCCTCCCCCTTGACGGGGAAAGGCTTGTAAACTTTTTTGGAAGATTCTTTCATGACCAGTTCCTTTTTCAATCTCACTGGATTAAATTAAAAGGTATAAAACCGCAGTTTCCATACAACGATGCAGCGAAGGAGTCAAGGCAAAAAAATCAAAAATACTTTTGTTTAAAAATGAATGATGATATAGGGCCAACTGATAAAGAGGAGGCCGGGAATATGGCGATCAACGGCGAGCCCCAGGTATTTCTATTTCTAAGTGAACTGCTGGGGGGGAAAATTGTTGAACAAACAGGTAAAGTAATCGGCCATGTTTATGACATGACTGCTGAATTTGTAGAGCCTTATCCTTTTGTCACCGGTTTAACCCTCAGTTCCGCCCAGAAGGGAAAACCTCTTTTTCTGTCCTGGGAAAATGTTGTCGAATTGGATGAAAATATAATTGTTGCCGCAGGTTCAGCAAGTAAATTGATTGAATTAAATTTACGGCCAAACGAGCTTTTATTGCGGGATGACCTTTTGGATAAGCAGATTGTCGATACCGACGGCGCGAAAATACGGCGGGTAAATGATCTCCAGTTTCTGGAAACAATAACCGGATTACATCTGGTCCACGTAGATGTCGGCTTTCGCGGTTTGATCCGCAGAATAGGCATAACTAAAGCGATGGATGCCATATTTCAGGGACTCTTCGATTATCAGTTGACTGATCAATTTATCTCCTGGAAACTTGTACAACCGTTGCTTTCGCCTGATCGTTTGCAGTTGAGTATTACTCAGAACAGACTCAGTCAAATTCACCCGGCCGATCTTGCTGATATTCTTGAAGATCTGGATATCAAGCAGCGCAAGGCCGTGTTCCAGTCTCTCGATGTGGAAACAGCAGCAGAAACACTGGAAGAAACAGATCCGAAAATTCAGGTAAGCCTGATCAACGATCTCGATTCGGAAGAGGCTTCCGATATCATAGAAGAAATGTCGCTTTCCGAAGCCGCGGACCTGTTGGGTGATTTGCCCAAAGCCAAGGCCGAAGGAATTTTAAATGAGATGGAGCAGGATATTGCCGAGGATGTCAAGGAACTCCTGGCGCATCCGGAAAGAGAAGCCGGCGGTATGATGACCACGTCTTACCTAAGTTTTCGCCCGCAAGTGACCGTTGACGAAGTGATGGAAATATTGCGTACGGAAGCGGCCGATGTTGATATAGTCTATTATATTTACATTACCGACGAACAGGAGCACCTGCTGGGAGTTGTAACATTGCGTGATTTGATTCTGGCTGATTCCAGGACGACACTTGAAGAAATCATGGATGAGCGGGTTATTTCATTAAAACTTGACGACAAAGATGATACGATTGCCGAGCATTTTGCCAAGTATGCCTTGCCGGCAATACCGGTAGTTAATGAAGATGACAAGATGCAGGGAACAATAATGTTTAGAAATCTTCTGGATGTAGTAGCGCCGCATTTAGGGAAGTAATCCCAATTCGCTTTCTTTGGCTAACTTTGTTGGCAGTGTCGTCGGCTTCCTCGACGTATTTGAAATACGCCTGCGGAGCCTCCTCCTTGCCGCCGCGTTATCCTTTGAAATCGAAATGGTATAAAATGGGAACGCAGTCGGGGAAAAAATGCATAAAATCAAACAGCTTTGGAAAAAATTGCTGCAAACCGGCCTTTGGAAAGTGGGGTTGTTTTTTGCGCTTATTGGTCCCGGAGTTATTACTTCCAATGTGGATAATGATGCCGGCGGTATTACGACATATTCTCTGGCCGGCGCTCATTATGGCTTTAGTTTGATCTGGATTCTTATTCCTGTAACTGTGGCTTTAATCGTTATCCAGGAGATGTGCGCCCGGATGGGGGTTGTCTCCGGCAAAGGTCTTTCTGATTTGATCCGGGAGCGGTTTGGCGCAAAAATTACATTTTATCTGATGATAATTTTGCTTCTGGCCAACCTGGGAAATACCCTTTGCGAATTTGCCGGTGTTGCCGCCAGCATGGAAATATTCGGCGTCAGCAAGTATGTTTCCGTGCCGTTCGGTGCTTTCTTCGTCTGGTGGCTGGTGGTAAAGGGAAATTATAAATCAGTGGAAAAGGCCTTTTTGCTGGCCTGTGTATTCTATCTTTCTTATATTGTATCGGGATTTCTGGTTCAGCCCAACTGGTCGGAAATAAGAACGGCGTCGATTACGCCGACAATGAATTTCGATTCAGGTATGCTGACGATGGCCATCGGTATCATTGGAACAACCATCGCCCCCTGGATGCAGTTTTATCTGCAGTCGTCCATTGTTGATAAAGGCCTGAAAGCTGAAAGTTATAAATATGCCCGGATGGATGTTATTTTCGGTTCAATCACCGTCAATGTTGTGGCGTTTTTTATTATCATGCTTTGCGCCGTGACATTATTTCACAACGGCCTGAAGATTGAAACAGCCAAGGATGCGGCGCTGGCGCTGGCTCCTCTGGCGGGTTCTTACGCTTCTTTGCTGTTTGCCTTCGGTTTGTTAAACGCTTCTCTATTTGCGGCATCGATTTTACCGCTTTCCACGGCTTATACAATTTGTGAGGCATTTGGCTGGGAATCGAGCTTGAATACAAGGTTTGTGGAGGCGCCACAGTTTTACGGACTGTATTCTTTGATGATTTTCCTTGGTGCGGGAATCATCCTGCTGCCGAACATACCCCTGATTTCCATTATGTATTATTCTCAGGTTATAAACGGAATTCTGTTGCCGTTTGTTTTAATTTTTATGCTTCTTTTAATCAATGACAAGCGCATTATGGGAAATTATGTTAACGGCATGACAATGAACATCATATCATGGGCGACGGTTGTTATTCTAAACGGTTTGTCGGCGGCAATGGTAATATCAGCCTGTATAAATTGATCTATCGCAGTAAATTGAACAATCTTCCCCAGCGCACATTGGTTTCTTCACGATTCCATGACCAGTAAATAATCATGGCTTTACCTTCAACATCTTTCAAATCAACAAAACCCCAGTAACGGCTGTCCGCGCTCTCATCGCGGTTGTCACCCATAACAAAAAGCGCCTCCCGCGGGACAGTGACCGGACCGAAATTGTCGCGGGGCTGTATGGTTCCGGGATAGATAACATTATCACTATATATTCCGTAAGTGTCGGTGTATTCCTTGTCGTTAAGAAATATTTTTTTGTTTTTAATTTCAATTGTATCGCCGCCGACACCGATGACCCGTTTGATAAAATCCTTGGAACGGTCCTTGGGATAAATGAAGACGATAATGTCTCCTCTTTTAGGATCGGTAACAGGGATAAGAGTTTTTCTTAGAAAAGGAACCTTTACCCCGTAAATAAATTTGTTGACAAGCAGGTGATCCCCGACCAGCAGTGTCGGAACCATCGACCGTGAAGGTATTTTAAAGGCCTGAACAACGAAGGTACGGAGAAATAAAGCTATCAGAATAGCGACAATTATAGCTTCTACATATTCCTGTATCTTTGATTTTGTTCTTGTTTTCGTGTTGTCTTTTTCCATATCAATCTTTCTATGCATAAATATTGGCTAAAGAGAGAACAATCATAACAAGGGCAATGGATCCCTTGGCCATCTTGCCTCCAATCATAATAAAAACGGCACGGGTGGATGCCTTGAATGGAGCTTCCAGTTCCGACTGCCGGATAAATTCCGCAAAAAGAATTCCAATCAGACAGCCTAAAAAAAATCCTCCAAAAGTGCCTAAACCGTAGAAAACCGGGGTTAAAATGAACATGCCGACTACAGCTCCACTTACCGAGGCAAAAAACATATTTTTTGAGGGTATGGGCATTAACGCGCCGGTCATGCCCAGTAAAACATCTATTATTTCTGCTATTATAGAAAAAAACAGAAGAAACAATAAGATTTTAAAACCGACACGGTCGAAACCGGTAACGGCGGCGTATGTAAGGACATCTGCAAAGATAACCACTGTCCCCGGTAAACCAACCAAAGATAAATACATGCCGGCAAACAACAACAGAATAAAAACGGTAAAGCCAACTACAGCGAAAGTTGACAATTTATTTTTTCCTCGCCAGTTTGGGTATCCGCATCTTTTCAAAAAGCAGTACGCTGGTGCAGGCTATATAAATCGTGGAATAAGTGCCGGCAACAGTGCCGACCAGCAGGGCGAAAGTAAAATCGCGTATGACCGCTCCACCGAAAATATACAGAGCTAAAAGGGTGAGAAAAACGGTCAACGAGGTTAAGATGGTTCTGCTGAGGGTTTCGTTGATGGCCAGGTTAATGATATCGCCCAGTTTCTGTTTGGGGTTCCTTTTTACGATTTCCCGGATTCTGTCCAGAGTTACAATGGTGTCGTTGATGGAAAACCCGATAACAAAGACAAGCGCTGCTAGAATGTTGATGGTGAATTCCATATTCAAAAGGGAAACGGCCCCGACAACAATCACTGTATCATGAACCAGGGCAAGAATGCCTCCCATAGCGTAGCGAAACTCAAACCGCCAGGTGACATAGACCAGGATAGCCAGCCAGGAAAGAATAATGGCAATAATTGCTTTGCTCCGGAAATCTGAGCTGACTTTGGCGCCGACTACTTCCACGCGCCTGATCTCAAAATCTTTACCGAAAGCTGTGGTTAATGGTTGTTCCACATTGACGGCCAGCATCTTTTGATCAGAGAAGGATTCGTGTGTACGGATCAGAAATTCGTTGACGCCGAACTGCTGAATCATGCTGTTTCCCAGTTTTGTTGATTTGAAAGATTCCCGAATCTGATCGGCGGAAACATCTTTCGTGAATTTGATCTGAATGATCGACCCGCCGGCAAAATCGATGCCTAGATTAAAGCCGCCGTGGAAAATAACAGACCCGATGCCGATGATGATTAAAATGGCTGAAAGCGCCATCGCATACTTCATTTTTCCGACAAAATCTATGTTGATTCCTGGTTTTATCAACTCCATGCTCATACTCTATATCTCCTGCCCGTGCTTGAAATTTTAAATGCTCAACTTCTTAATGGTATAGTTCCAGGTAAAGTATTCGAAAATCACTCTAGTTACAAAAATAGCGCTGAAAAGACTGAATACAAGGCCAATGATCGTAGTTGTCGCGAATCCCTTGATCGGGCCTGTTCCGAAAAACATCAGAATAATGGCAGCGATGATACCGGCAATATGGGTGTCAATGATGGTTATAAAAGCTCTGTCGTAGCCCGTATCGACAGCCAGGCGAACGGTTTTCCCTGCTCGCAGTTCTTCGCGGATTCTTTCAAAAATCAGAATGTTCGCATCTACAGCGACGCCGACC
This sequence comes from Smithella sp., assembly GCA_039679325.1. Taxonomy (GTDB): domain Bacteria; phylum Desulfobacterota; class Syntrophia; order Syntrophales; family Smithellaceae; genus MVRV01. Next base: position 3,867 of record JBDKVD010000052.1, on the reverse strand, counting down.
GTGAGAAGCATACCGGCGATGCCCGGCAGAGTCAGCGTTGCCCGCAGGGCTGCAAGAACCGCCAGAATAAGCAATATCTGGATAATGAGAGCAATATCGGCAACCGCACCGGAAAGGCGGTAATAAACGATCATGAATAAAATGACGAAAAGAGAGCCGATAATGGTCGCCATAACACCCTGCTGGATCGAATCACTGCCCAGAGAAGGGCCAACGGTCCTTTCTTCCAGAATATTGACCGGTGCAGGCAAAGCGCCGGCGCGCAGAACGATGGCTAAATCACGCGCTTCGTCCATGGTAAAAGTGCCGGTGATTTGCGCCTGTCCGCCGGATATTTTTTCCTGAATAACCGGTGCACTGTGAACGACACCGTCCAGAACAATGGCCAGACGCCTGCGTACATTTTCACCGGTGATCCGTTCAAAATCAGCTGCGCCTTGCGAGTTAAACTTTATCGACACGTGAGGCTCATTATAACGGTCGGCAATTTGTACCTTAGCGGTTTCCAGAGAAGCGCCGGTCAGGAGCGCCTTATTTTTCAAAAGGTATGGCTGTGTTCCTTTTTGGCCGGTTGACTTGTCGGTGCGTGTGCCGTAAGCGATAACGTCTCCTTCCGGAATGTTGCCCCGCAGAGCTTCATCCAGTGAGGCTTCATCATCGACAATTTTAAACTCCAGAAGGGCTGTTTTACCGATGAGATTTTTTGCTCTCTCCGGATCTTTGATGCCCGGCAGCTGAATCAGGATGCGATTTTCACCTTCCGGAATTATTTCCGGTTCAGCAACTCCGAACTGATCAACTCTGTTGCGGATTGTTTCCAGACTGTGCTCAATCGTTAGTTTTTTGAGTTCAACGGCTCTTTTATCTTTTATTTTCAGATCGACCAGCATGCCGCCATCACGCGTTGCCGATGAGGCAATTTCCAGGTCGGAATATTGTTCGTTGAGAATTTTTTCCAAAGCAGTCTTGCCCGCTGCTTCGGTCAACTCCAGAGAAATAACTGCGCCTTTGGCCCGTTCTATTCTCCGGAAACGGACTTTGTCGGCCATAAGTGATTCCTTAAGATCCACAACCATTCTCTCGACCATGGATTCCAAAGCCTTATCGGCGTCAACTTCCAGAACCAGATGCATTCCGCCTTGCAAATCAAGACCGAGATGAATTTTTTCTTTGGGAAAATATTCATTCCAGGGTGAGGGAAGCTGGGTGACGAAGGTCGGCACCAAAAAGTACAGCGCAGCAAGACAAACAACAGCCGTTATCGCTATCCTGATTTTCAAAGATTTTATCATTAATTATCCCTTTCTGATTTATTCCTTTGACGCTGGTGCTCCCGCTTTTTGTGTAACTGCTCCAATAGCACTGCGGGTGACTTTGATTTTAACTTTGTCGGCAATCTCCAATGTGATTACGGCATCAGCTATACCACTTACCTTGCCGTAAATCCCGCCCGTAGTAATTACCGTGTCGCCATAGGCAAGATTATCAATCATTGCTTTTAATTCTTTCTGCTTCTTCTGTTGTGGCCGGATTATAAGAAAATAGAAAATACCAAAGATAATCACCATGGTAAGGACGAAACCCCAATCACCGCCGCCTGCTGCGCCGGTTACATTCGGATTATTACCCATTGCATAAGCTAAAGACGTCAATTTAAACTCCTCCTTCTTTTTTCATAAACGTGTTTTTGAATTGAATGAAACTATTTTTTTCTAATGCAGCTCTGATTTGTTCCAGAAGGCGCATGTAGTAGTGGACATTATGAATCGTATTTAACACCATAGCCAGTATTTCACCGGCAATGTAAAGATGTCTTAAATAAGCCCGGGAAAAATTTCTACATGTGTAACAGTCGCATGTTTCGTCAATCGGAGCATCGTCTTCCCGAAAACGGGCGTTTTTTATAACAATCTTTTCGGAATTTGTAAACAATAATCCGTGACGGGCCGAGCGCGTGGGTATAACGCAATCAAACATGTCAATGCCGCAGGATACGCCGTAGACAATATCCTCCGGAGTGCCTACGCCCATGAGGTAGCGGGGTTTGTCTTCCGGAAGCAGGGGGGGAATTGTTTCAGCAATAGCATACATTATTTCTTTAGGTTCGCCGACACTTACACCGCCTAAAGCATAACCGTCAAAGTCGATGGGAAGAATTTCTTCGACCGCCTGTCGGCGCAAGTCAAGGTAGGTCCCGCCCTGAACAATGCCGAAGAGCGCCTGTTCAGAATTATTTTTGGCTTCTTTACACAGTTTGGCCCATTGCATGGTTAAAGCCAGTGATTTTTGCGTCTGGGCATACGTAGCCGGATAAGGAGTGCATTCATCGAGACACATCATAATATCGGAGCCGAGAGCTTCCTGAATTTCCAAAGCTTTCTGAGGTGTTAAAAAATGCTTGGAACCGTCTATGTGGGAGCGGAAAATTACTCCGTCATCCGTGATTTTCCGTAATTTCCCCAGACTGTAGACTTGAAAACCGCCGCTGTCGGTGAGAATGGGGCCGGGCCAGTTCATGAATGTATGGAGACCACCCATTTTTTTGATCGTTTCATGGCCGGGACGCAGATATAAATGATACGTATTGCCTAAAATTATTTGAGCTCCACAGGTTCGAATTTGTTCCGGAGTCAGCGATTTAACCGTTGCCTGGGTACCCACCGGCATGAAAGCGGGCGTATCCACAATGCCGTGCGCGGTCATCATTTTTCCCAACCGCGCCGAAGAGCCGGTATCTTTTTTTATGAGATTAAATTGAAACGGCATTTTTCTCCTACAAAATCAGCATACAGTCTCCATAACTGTAAAAATAATAACGTTTATCGACGGCATGCTGATAGGATCTTTTAATTAAATCAATTCCGGCAAACGCACAGACAAGCAGGTATAACGACGATTGAGGTAAATGAAAATTGGTCAAAAGTCCGTTTACCCGGCGAAATTTGTATCCCGGATAAATAAAATGATTCGTGAACCCGCTTTGAGCTTTTACCAGACCTTTATCATCGGCAATGCTCTCCAGAGTCCTGGTCGATGTCGTTCCTACGGCAATGACGCGTCGGGCATTATTAATGGTGTCGGCTGATTCTGCATTGATTTCATAATATTCCGACTCCATAACATGATCTTCCACGCGGCTTGTCTCTATGGGCAGGAAAGTGCCGTAGCCCACGTGCAGGGTAATTGGCGCAATGAAAATGCCTCTGGCCTGCAGCGTTTTAATAACATCTTCCGTAAAGTGCAAACCGGCGGTGGGCGCAGCAATGGATCCCGGATTTTTTGCATAAATAGTCTGGTAACGCTCCAGATCCTCTACGAATGGCCCGCTGCTGTTTTTGCGTTTAATATACGGAGGCAGTGGCGCGCGGCCATGAATATTTAAATAGTCTTCAAAGCTTCCTTTGCTCTCAAAGCGAAGCAGCCATTTTTTTTCGGATAAGCGGGACAAAACTTTTGCTTCGCAGTCGTCGCTTAAAATGATGACGTCATTCTCTTTTATTCTTTTGCCCGGCCGCAGCAGAACTTCCCATACGTGAGCAGCATCGGTGCTTTCTTTTTTAGTCAAAAGCAGGATTTCCAGGGAGGCTCCCGTGGACTTTTTGCCGAAGAGCCGGGCCGGAATAACCTTGGAATTATTTATGACCAGAACATCGCCTTTTTCCAGAAAATCAGGCAACCGGGAAAAAATACAATCGTTAATTTCACCGCTTGTGCGCTCCAGCCTCAGCATACGAGAGCCATCTCTTTGCTTATTAGGATGCTGGGCAATCAGTTCTTCCGGTAAATTGTAATAAAAATCTTTTAATTCCATAGCCTTTTATTGAAAATTAAGAAGTTGCGGCAAGTAATCAGATTAAACTGGTTATG
>JBDKVD010000051.1:0-2465 GCA_039679325.1 Smithella sp. | reverse complement strand
ATAGCGCTTGATTTAGAAATGGAATAAAAGACCGTTAATTACGCAACGCCGGGTTGTGAATAATTGTCCGGCCAAAACAAATAATTTTGCTTGTTTCATGGAAAAATGATAATCAAAAACATTAATTATAACAAAAAAGAACGAAGCATACATGTTTGTCTGGAAAATAGGAAACAGCACATACAGGAGGTCCGGTTATCTGGAAGGAAATATACTGACTGTCCAATGGGGTGCGCCTTATCCGGTAATTTACAGGGTGCAGGCTGACGGTGCTCTGTCAGCAACATGGAATAACGGTAATGCTACGGAAAATCTGACGCCTCTTTAGCCGATTGTGTCGGAGAACTTGTGTAAATAGATTCTTTTGTTAATCATCAGGACCTGTTGTGAAAAAATCAATTCAAAAAATAGACAGTGAATTTAGACAATATTGGAAGCACTATGTTATGCAGAGTCTGCTGGCCACTTTATCTGTTTTTATCGTACTTTATTTCCTGAGCGTACAGCATGCAGTAATAATAGCATCAATCGGTGCGACGGCTTTTATAGTATTTGCAATGCCTGACAGCATAACTGCTCAATCCAGAAATGTAATCGGAGGTCAACTGGTAGGTCTCCTTTGCGGCTTTTTGTTTTCCCTGATACCACAGCATGCTTTAATACATTCCATTATTGTTTATTCGCTTGCAGTGGGAGTTACCATATTTACAATGGTGGTAATAGATATGGAACATCCGCCCGCAGCCGGTACTGCTCTTGGAATTGCCATGACAGGGATCTCCCTGGACGTATTTATCGCTGTTTGTATCAGTATAGTTATGCTTTCTCTTATTCATAAATTTTGTAAACCATACATCAGAGATTTAACCTGATGTTATAGTCTTTGGGCAACCTGGAGAGCGCCGATATGTGCGGCAGATTTTTCCTGATCAGCGATTTAACAAAGATCGCAGAAGTATTTGTTGTCGAGAAGATTCTCTCTGATTTTAAACCCGACCGGAATATCGCTCCGGGACGATACATTCCTGTTCTTATTAATCAAAATGGTCAGAATATTCTTGCGTCCTTGCGCTGGGGGTTGATTCCGTCGTGGGCGAAAGACGCTTCCATCGGCAATAAAATGATTAATGCGCGCGCCGAAACTATTGCGACAAAACCCAGCTTTAAGAATGCCTTTCAAAAAAGACGGTGCCTCATTCCTGTGGATGGTTTTTATGAGTGGCGGACATCGGGAAAGGTGAAAAAACCATTCAGCTTGTCATTAAAGTCAGGAGAACCTTTTGGTTTAGCCGGACTGTATGAGACGTGGATGTCGCCGGAAAAAGAACCGATCCATACATGCACGATTATCACGACGGAAGCTAATGAACTGATTCAATCCATACACGACAGAATGCCGGTTATTGTAAACAAGGAATTCTATAATTTCTGGATAGATCCGGACAATCACGACCCTGCCGGTTTGCTGGCTATATTGAAGCCTTATCAGGCCACGGAAATGATCATGACTACGGTTGATCCATTTATATTAAATAAACCGGAGAGGGGACAATAGATTTATGGCACGCCTCTTTGACGGGATAATCGACTTTATCTACAGGAAGGCAACCCGGCGGGAAAAACACCACGGCCGCTTGACTTTTCTGTGGGGACTATTCTTTTTTTCAGCTGTTCTTTTAATCGTCATTTTGGCAATTTTTACCGACAGACTGCTGCATATAAGTTCATGGCCGCCAAAGCCCGCAAATCTCTTTTTCGCCATCCCTCTGATTACAGCTGGGACCTCGTTTTGGCTATGGTCTGTGTGGATATTTTTCAAATCGAAGGGCACTCCGGTGCCTGTCAGCCCGCCGCCAAAGTTAATAGAAACCGGTCCCTATGCTTACTCGAGAAATCCCATGCTCTCCGGTCTCTTTCTTACACTGTTCGGCATTGGATTTCTATTTCAGGTGGTTTCGCTGATTGTTTTTTACACGCCGCTGTTTATCCTGATTGCATCTCTGGAATTTAAACTGATCGAAGAGCCTGAGTTGGAAAAACGGTTTGGCCGCGCCTACGTGGAATACAGAAAGAGAGTTCCCATGTTCTTTCCGTATCGGGGTCGCCGCAGAAATTGAAGTCTGGAAAAAGGTCTGATTTTCCGGGAGTCGGCATTCGTCAATCTTGCTGGACATACTTTGTTTCAGGGAGTAAACTAAAATGAAGAAAAGTATTTACTGGATTATTGTAGCATCGTCTTTTATTTGTGTTTTTAGCTTGTATCAACAGGTTTTCTCTGCAACGAAAGGAGGAAAAATCATGAAAATCACGAGTTCCGCATTTGCCGAAGGCAGCAATATTCCGTCCAAATATACCTGTGATGGTCAGGATATTTCTCCACCTCTGGAATGGAAAGATGCTCCTGAAGGCACAAAAAGCTTTGCCCTGATCAGTGATGATCCTGATGCCCCGATGGGAACATGGGT
>JBDKVD010000050.1:0-4302 GCA_039679325.1 Smithella sp. | reverse complement strand
GCCAGATCATTTACCATTTCCTGACCATGCTGATAGCGTTCATTGCGGTTTTTGGCCAGGGCTTTTTCCAAGACGACAACACAATCATCGTGAATCTGTGGAGATAGTTCCTTTACCGGTTTGGGGTTTGTTGTTGTAATCTGGAGCCGCAAAGAATTCAGTTCATTGGCGCAAAATGGCTTTTCTCCCGTCATAAGTTCATAGAAAACAACTCCGAGAGAAAACAGATCCGAACGTCCATCCACGTTTCTCCCCTCCACCTGTTCGGGTGACATATAGCTGGGAGATCCGACAATAACGCCGCTGTGAGTGCTGGAAGCATCAAGTATTCGGGCGATTCCGAAATCGACAACCTTGATCTTTCCATTCTTCAGGATTCGAATATTGCTCGGTTTGATATCCCGGTGGACCACGCCGTTGGCATGAGCGTAATCCAGCGCTGCCGCCACATCGGAAACTATCCGGAGTGTTTCGGAAAGGGGGAGCAGGCTTTCTTTTTTGCAGTAGGGCGTCAGGTCGGATCCTTCCAGGAACTCCATGGCCATGTAAGCCATTCCCTGATGCTCGCCGACGTCATAAATACCCAGGATGTTGGGATGCGCCAGTTTGCCAATGGCCTCTGCTTCCAGAAAGAACCGTTTTTTGTGCTGAAATGAGTCTTTGCTGTCTGCATCGACATAACGCAGGGTTTTAATGGCGACATTCCTGTTAATCAGGGGGTCGCGTCCAAGGTATACCGTCCCCATGGAGCCGCGTCCGAGTTCCTTGATGATTTCATAACGGCCGATTGTTCGTCCCGGTCTTGCCGCGACAATGGTGGCGTCGCCGGAGAAAACAGCCTTCGGCTCTGCGGATGTTGTCGGAATGACGGTCGTACCGGTTTGCGGCTGGCTATGGATATATCTTTCTCCTTCAGCCGAATATTCGGATTCAACAAGTGCTTCCGCGGCCAGCATTTGCGCCAGAAAACTCGCATCCAGGACTTTGTTGATGAACCGGTTTTTGTCGATCAGTCTGTGGTAAGAATCGGGAAGGCTGTTAACACGGACAGCACCGGTTGTCCTGCCGGTAAATAGTTTGGCTACTTGATTAGCTAAAAACAAAATGGTGATATAATTACGCTGTTCACCGGAAAGGCCAAGGTCATTTATATTCACGAAAGACGGTGCATGGTGCATGCCTATCGAATTAATCATCAATTCGGAAAAATTCCACTGTTCAAGGATGATTTGCCCGATGACGGCGTGATTGACGCCGAGCAGACTGTCTTCTTCCAAAATTGAGTCCCCGCAGGGGTAATTTTTCCAGAACTCAGATTCCTGTTTTTGTACCTGGGGCGCTCCCAGTACAATGAGCTTCCCAATATCATGCAGAATTCCCAGCGTGAACAGTGTGCCTTTGTTCAAACCATCGACAAGATCATAGAGGTGTGAAGCGCAGACGGAAGTAATACTGGCATGCTTCCACAGATAAGCCATTTTCTCTTTCTGGTCTGCTGAACTTGTCTGGAACATTTGGAGCATGCTTTCCCGGTAAAGGATATTCTTGATATTTTGAAGTCCCAGGATCATCAATGCGTGACCGATAGAATCAATTTTATTCTGCATGCCGAAATAAGAGGAATTGGCCATGCGGAGAATTTTTGCGGCCAGTATGGGATCGGACATAATAATCTTGGATAAGTCCGCCATCTGCACGGAAGGATTGCTGATGCTTTTCTGCAATCTGATATGTTCTGCGCGGAAGTTTTTCAAGGTGGCGATCCGGTTTAAAATCAGCTTCATTGTCTCTGGAGAGACATCTTTCTTCGTCAAAGGCATAATGCTGGTATCTGAAGAATCTTCCGCCGGAGCAAAGAGAGTTTCGATGCCTGACTGCATGAATTTCCGGAGGGTACTATGAATACCGGAGTTTCCCAAATCATCAAGTACCGGATCACCGGTATATTCTTCCGTACCTTTTTTTGCAGGAAGAACTGATGGGGAATGTGCTTTGTCCTTTGAGGTGTCCGTGCGACGATGATCGATCTTTTTTGTGCTGTATTGCTTTGTTTTCTTGGAAGAAATATCTTTTTTCTGCCTGAATAAAAGAACAAATAATAAAAGTATTATGACAGCAGCGGCGGTGGCAGCCGCGATAAAAATTGATATTTCCATTAATTTAAGTTATCCTTTAAAAATATAAATAAAAGAATAATTTTTTTCAACGTTTACAAAAATTCGGAATAAACAGCAAGAAAAATTTGTTTATATCAAAAGATATAGATAAGTATGCATTGTAGCTGGTTGTGCGAAACTTTTAAATTATGAGTGCTAATAGTTATCGTCTCGTATTCAACGGTTTGACGCCAAATGCTGATTTAAAGAAGCTGGCGGTGTATTTCCGGAAAGACCTGGGACTGCCGCCGGAAGAGATTCAAACCGTGATTAATAATGCGCCCCGTGTTTTGCGTTATTTTGCTGATCAACATGCGGCGGAATTTTCGCAATCCGTTCTGGCCAAAATGGGTTGCTTTTCCCAGTTAGAACCAGTCATTACCTATCCTTTTTTAAATTTTGCCATTTCCCAGAAGCATGACCGTCTGGTCAAAAAAGAATTGAGCAAGGTGCTCAGGTGCCGGACAAGCCTGGTAATACTGCTCATTGAGATTGAGCGGGGATTGCTCAAAACTCAACTGCCGTCAATGATGGGGGCTTTTGAAGATCAACTGGTTGATAGTTTTCGGGAAAGTGACACGGTCATCGGCATCGACGACTCCCGAATTCTGGTTTTAGGCTTTGCTACGGACAAAGCAGGTGCGGGCCTGCTTCAGGGTAAGGCGCACCGGATTGTGAAAAAACTATTGGGAGAAGAGATAGTCGTCAAAGGAGGATATTCCATGTTTCCCGAGGATGCTCAATCTTTGGAGAAGCTCATATATTTGGCGAGTCTGCCCGGAAAAGATGCGGTGAAAAACGGTTTGGTTAAAACCAGTGACCGGCAATTGACCAAAGCGCCTCCCGTTCATCAGTTCGAGGAAAAAGAGGGTCCGACACCTTTACAAATTTGTTTTACAAAAGGAAGGGGGAAGATTTTCAAAAGACTCCTCAATATGGATTCGCAGACTCTTTGCCTGGGGCTCAGCAAGATTTCGCAGTCTCAGCAAAAGGAATTCCTGTCCCGCCTTCCCTTCGATTCCCCGTTAATCCCTGCTTTGGAGGATTATATAAACAATCAGCCCGATTTGATTTCCGATCCGTCGGCGGAGGGACATTTCAGCGCTGTTATCAATCAGATGGAATTGGAGGCGGGGCTTGCCAATCGGGAAGAGCTGCAGGACAGGTTGCTGTTCCGGTTGAGTCAAAGTGATGATCTGCCTACCTTGCCGTCAATAGCGGTGCGCATATTCAATATAGCATCCAACCCTGAGTCCTCAAGCACGGAACTGTTGAATATTATCAAACAGGATCCGGCGCTTACTTCGAAAATATTAAAAACTGTGAACTCTGCTTTTTATGGAAATCCCCAGAAGATCAGTTCCGTCCAGCAAGCGGTAATACTGCTGGGTAATGATGAGATCGTTGATCTTGCCTTCGGTTTGGCTGCAGCCAAAGTCTTTGATATCAAACCGGCGCACGGGATGATTGATCCTAAATTTCTCTGGCATCATGCGATCTGCACAGCTCTGATTGCCCGGGATTTATGTCGGGGGATTCCGCAATACAAGAATATGAGCGTCTTTACGGCGGGGTTGCTTCATGATGTCGGTAAAATATTTTTTATCGAAAAATTTGCCGACATCTACAGGCAAATATATGCCGACAAGGCAAAATATGACATTCCCCTCTTTGAGTTGGAGGAAGATTACCTCGGAATGAATCATGCGATTATCGGTAATCATTTGTCGTTAAACTGGAATCTCCCCCCACATCTTGTTCAGGCCATTTCCCATCATCACCAGCCCACGGGGGCCGCTGCTCACCCCGAATTGGCGGCGCTAATCGGACTTGCCAACTATCTTTATTATAAAGCCCTTGGCATGCAGCAAAATTCTCAAAAAAGTTGCGGGCATGACCACTGGCTGACTGCCGGGCATTGGACGTTTCTGACCCGGCTTTTCCCGGATATGGGACAAGAGAAGCTCGATGAAATGACCCGGGTTGCTGAGTCGATTATTAAAGAAAATCAGGATTATCTGGCAATGCACTAATAAAGATTGACGACCTCGTAAAAAGGCCGGATGCTGCGTTGCGCTTCATCCCTCGTCACTGCGGCGTACGCTAAGTACGCCTCATTCCTCGGTATTCGCGCGCCTTGCCTGCG
>JBDKVD010000049.1:0-3008 GCA_039679325.1 Smithella sp. | reverse complement strand
GGAAATGCCGTGCCAGTTTATGTAGTCAATATGCCCGGTTCGATTCCCGGATCAGTTCCCGGCACACCTGTACCATCCGCTCCTGGTGCACCTACTGGCAAACCAGGAAAATTCGGGAAAGTAGCATCTGTCATTGGTAAAGCCAGTCTTTCCTTTGGTGCTGGTTACGCCATAGGAAATAACATCGTCAATCCCGGTATTAATGCACTTACCTATAACCTGACTAAAGGCAAATCCGATTCGCCTGGCGCGTGGTTCTATGACCTTCTGCATAAGCAAAAAAATGAAACTCCCGCCAAAAAGACCGAAGTTGGCGGAGAAATAACCATCAAAATCCTCCAGGATGGCCGTGCGGTTTTAGAGGGAATTAAAAGCAAAAATCCAGCCGTGCCGTTGGACGTGTCTACAGGCCTGATGATGCGGGGTATGTAAATGGACATGGACGTATTCGACATAACTGATCCAGGCGGAATTGATTGGCATGACGTAGTGGACAAGATCGGATCGTTCCGGTCTGCTTATTTCCGCTGGCGGCAAAGCGAGGCCACAGTGGGCAGGAAAACGGCCCGTCATGACTATCCGCTAAAAGATACCGCCTATGTCGAAGACATGGGCGGAAAACCGCGTGAATTTACCCTGGAATGCTTTGTTATCGGCAAGCATTATACAGTCCAGCGGGATGCCCTGATCGCCGCTCTGGAGCAAGAAGGGTCGGGTATTCTTAATCATCCGACGATGGGTTACATGCTAGTCAGTCTGAATGGCGAAGTAAGGTTGACCGAAACGACATCCGAAGGTGGAATGTGCCGGTTTTCCATCCCCTTTGTTCTGGCTGAAGAAAAGAAACCATACCCGTCTGCAGCGGTAGACACGGCAGCGGCGGTGGATGAGCAGGCTGATGCTGTCATAGAAGCTGCCCAAAACGATTTTGAAGACAAATTCTCCATTTTGGACGTGCCGAAATTTGTTGCCGATGATGCCAAAAGTATTACCGAAACTATCTGTTCAGGCATAGATGGGCTTTCGGCCAAATTCCCGGTAAGCATAGAAACGCCGGCATTTGTAAAAGCCCTGACCAAAATTCAAAGTTCAATCACAACATTGCTTGGCAAACCTTTAAGCCTGGCCCAGGCAATATCAAAGCAAATCAACAAACTGCGGGATTTGGCTCTTGCCCCCTTGAATCTTCTTAATTATGGGAAACTTCAGGTCACGGGTATATTGAACCTGTCAAAATCGGTGCTTAATCTTCCTATGACTTTGTTTAAATCCTATACTGAACTATTTAATTACGGAAAAACAACAAGTTCCGTTTCAGCAACATCATCCGAATCAATATCACAAACGACGCCATCCCGTATTCAACAGGCACAAAACCGGGATGCCATGAATGCCCTGGTGAGAAGAACGGCCATTGCGGAAGCGGCCAGAACATCGTCAACCGTAGAGTACGACTCATATAATGATGCCGTCCGCGTCCAGGAAGCAATAGTGGATGCCATTGATACAGAAACACTGGAAGCATCCGATGATGTCTATAACGCTTTGGTCGATCTAAGAGCCGCTGTTGTAAAAGACATCAGCACGCGTAGCGCAGATCTGGCTCATATCGTCCAATATACGCCTCTCAGAACCGAGCCTGCATTGGTAATAGCTCATCGATTATACGGAGATGCCAGCCGTGCAGAGGAAATTATTGCCCGCAATAAAATAAAACACCCACTATTTGTGCCGGGCGGAATCCCCCTGGAGGTGTTTAGTGATTGATGTGACTCTGCAGGTGAATGGTGCAAATTACCGGGGCTGGAAAAACATCGAAGTGTCTATCGGCATGGAGCAGATTTCCGGTTCGTTCAAGATGGTTGCTTCCGACCGCTGGCACGGTCAGGACACCGCATGGCCAATATTGGCCGATGACGCCTGCCGGGTACTCATTGGAAGTACAACAGTCATTACTGGATATGTTGATGAAGCAAACCCGGAATACGACGCCAAAAGCCATAGCCTGAACATTACCGGTCGTGATGCAACTGGTGATCTGGTGGACTGCTCCGCTATTTATAAATCCGGACAATGGTCAGGAGCCGACCTGCTGAAGATTGCCAAGGATCTGTGCAGTCCCTTTGGAATCAATGTCCAGGCAGATGTTGATGTGGGTAAAAAGTTTGCTAAGTTCGCCCTGCAGGAAGGTGAAACTGTCTTTGAGGCAATCGAAAGAGCGGCACGTCAAAGAGGCGTTTTGCTTCTTTCGGATGGGGCAGGCGGTCTTTTGATAACACGAGCCGGAGAATCCCGGATCGATGCGGCCCTGATCAAGGGAGAAAACATTGAAAGAGCGTCGGGTACGTTCTCCCATAAGGAGCGTTACAGTCAATATATCATCAAAGGTCAGGCTCCCGGAGGCGATGTTTTTGCCGAACCTTCTCATCACGCCCAGCTCAAAGCCAAAAGCGAAGATGAAATGGTCAGAAGATACCGGCCACTAATTATTTATGCCGAACAAGGCGACGGCTCAACCTATAAAGACCGGGCAACATGGGAACGAAACGTTCGTGCCGGTAGATCGGCACGGCTGCAATACACGGTAACCGGATGGGAATACAAACCCGGCAAACTCTGGCTTCCGAACAGGATCGTACCAGCAAAAGACAGTTATATCGGCGTCGATATGGATATGCTGATAACTCGCTGCACTTATACCCTTGATGATAACGGCAGTAGGACTGCTCTGGAATTGTGCAGGCGGGAAGCATTCGACCTGGTTAATCTTCCGAATATGAAACGGGCTTCCGGGCTTGGAAAGACAACTTTTCGGTCTGAAAAAGACAGCCGCATAAAGGATAAGGACAAGCGCAAATGGTAGAACAGTTTAGACGTTTAATGGGGCCGTACCTGCGCATGGCCAGAATGATGGTGGGCCGGGCTGTAGTTAATCTGGTCAATGACACCCTAAAAATGCAGGAACTGCAGGTAACTGTTCTGGCAGATGAAGTGCGTGCCGATGTGGA
>JBDKVD010000048.1:0-6585 GCA_039679325.1 Smithella sp. | reverse complement strand
AGCTTCCAGCTTGAACTCCCGGCTAAACGACTGTCTTGCCTTTCTCATTGGACACTCCTTTCTTCTTCATTGTATACGAATCTGTATACTTTTTGAAGTGTCCGCTAAACTGGGGAAGGTTCATCGTCTTTATGTCCACTAATTAAATTTTTAAGGTCTCCAACTGTCACGGTATAGGCTCCTATTATGCTATATATGTTCATAAATTCGCTGCTGCGTACCCAGGCAAAAATCTCTTATACAGATTTGTGTTTCATGGGTTCCCCTTTTTCCAAAAGGGGCATCCCGACTTTTTGGGAGCTGTAAAGCCAATCATGAATCACGACTTTGCTTCCTGTTTAGCCACACTCGCTTCAAGTCAGAAAATATTGCTGATTTCATTTGGTAAACAGCAGATGTTCGTCCTCATCAAATTGACATTGCAATGACAATTTGGTACTTTAAATAAAACACTTATTTTTTTCCACTTTTTAATCTCTTTAACAACATGACTGGTAGATAAGGCATCAACCCCTGTGACAATATGTTCTATTAAGCGAGGAGGTAGAGATGTTAAACAAAGCGACTATGGCTAAACAGATTTCGGTAACCGTTATCAACAAAATTGGCGTGTTGAACATAATGGCGCGATATTTGGCGGAGCGCGGAATCAATATCGAGGCAATTGCAGGCAATGAAATTCCCGGGTCGAACAATGCCAAGATTATGCTGGTCGTGGATGATACCCGTCGCACGATTGAGGCAATCAAAGAGAAAGATCTGGGTTCCATTGAGGAAGATGATGTGATTGTGCTCGAACTGGATAACAAACCGGGGGCACTAAAGACTATCACAGATTTATTGACATACAAGGCTGTAAATATCAGATACATATATGCCACAACGAGTCATGATACATGGTACGTAAAGGTGATACTATCGACAAGCGACAACAGTAAGGCCTTTGTTACGTTGAGAGAGTGCGCCGCGAAATAGGTTGGGTACCTTTAGTGCGACATTCCCGTTTGGTGTGAAGAAACTTTATGTCAATAGACTATAATTTTCTGAACCATATGTTGACCCACAACCAAAAAATACAGAGGATTGCCGCGCAACTCAAGGAACGTAAAGATACCAAACCGGTATCACTCAAGAAGAAAACTGTTTCTCACGAGGTACCAAAGCCGAAAGATAAGAGGCGCCTCGATGAGAAAATTGATTTGAGCGATCTTAACGAGATTCTTCTCATCGATCCGCAAAGACAAATCTGTATCGCCGAAGCTGGCGTAACATTCGTCGAGCTGGTGTCCGCCACATTGAAATACGGCCTTGTTCCGATCATCGTACCGGAATTAAAAACCATCACTATCGGCGGAGCCGTGGCCGGCTGTTCAATCGAATCGATGTCCTATAAATACAGCGGATTCCATGACACCTGCCTCGAGTACGAAATAATTACCGCCAAAGGCGAGATCCTGGCCTGCACGCCGACAAATGAAAACAGCCTTATCTTCCAGATGGTTCACGGCACTTTCGGCACACTGGGCATCATCTCCAAATTAAAGTTCAGGCTGATAACGGCCAAACCCTTCGTTCGGGTGAGTTATGAAAAATACGGCACACTGGAAGAGTATAAAGACGCCATCTGGAGGCACTTCCGTGACCGGGATGTTGATTTTATGGACGGCATCATACACACTTCCACGGAATATATTTTAAGCGTGGCTGATTTCGTTACTACGGCTCCATATAGGAACAGATACGATTGGACGAAAGTCTATTATCAGAGCACGGCCAAACGCAAGGAAGATTATCTTAAAACAACCGATTATTTCTTCCGTTATGATAGGGGAGTAACCAACGTGATGCCCAAATCATTAGTCGGGCGTCTTCTTTTCGGCAAACTCATGAATTCCACAAGAACACTCCGAATAGCTGACTTGTTCCACCGGTTGCTCCCTGCGGGGAAAATTCCCGTAACTCTCGATACGTTTATTCCTTTTTCCAGGATCACCGAATTCATGGACTGGTACGAGAAGGAAGTAAATCACTTTCCACTGTGGTGCGTACCATACAAATCGCGATATTATGAATGGATTGCGGATGATTTTCTCAAAAACGTAAAGGATGAGTTGTTCCTCGATATAGCTATTTACGGGATGACAAGAAATGACGGCAAAAATTATTATAAGATGATCGAAGACAAACTAATGGACATTGGCGGCCTCAAAACTCTGATTTCCAGCAATTACTACACCGAAGAAAACTTTTGGAAAATATGGAACAAGCAACATTATAACACAATAAAGCGTATTACCGATCCCAACAATATTTTCCGTAATCTTTATACTAAGACGTGTAAAACCATGAGAGGCCTCAAAGAATAACGAGAATGAAAAAATGCCCCTATCGACTATAATGTTCAGTAAAAGCCGATAAATTCAACAATCTATGGAAATGAACACAAATTATTAATATTGTTTGAAATATTATGTATGTTAAGAAAATAGACCTGACCCCTTTTTCGCGGGAGGAACAGATGAACAAACTTGAATCTGCATTACGCACAACTGCAAGTGAACATCCTGATCGAACGGCAGTGCAGTTCCGGAATCGCAGGCTTTCTTACAGTGAACTTAAAAACATATTAGATTCGCTTGCCCGGCGCTTTGGTCCACTTTCCGGCAAGAGAGTCATTATACTTTTACCGGATAACATCCCTTCTTACTTATGCCATCTATATTTTTTCTCGAGCGGTGCAATCGTTGCTCCCGTTTCCGTTAAAGCAGCCACTTCCCGAATCAGGGTATTATGTGAAAAAATTAAGCCCCACTTTATTGTTATCAACGGTGCGATGCATGCGCAGCATAAATCAGCCATTGAATCACTTCCTTATATCTTGATAAAAACTGAAGAGATAAACGCAGCAGGGGGATTTGACTATGAAGCTTTTGGCTTGGACGATATATTACCATCCGATCGACAATCTTTCGCAGGGCATTCCACAGACATCAGACTTATTGTTTTCACTTCCGGTTCTACCGGAGACCCCAAAGGCGTATGCCTGAGCGAAAATAACATACTGTCCGCAGCCGAGATGATGATGGATTTTCTTTCTTTAGAACCATCGAGAAAGAGCCTCGTCACGGTACCACTTTATGAATATTACGGCTTAATACAAATCTATGGACATATTATCAGTCAATGCGGCTATATTTTTGGTGAAACCGTGAGCCTTCCGGACCAGCTTTTCCAGCGTATCTTCGATGAAAAAGTTACTGATCTGGTATTAGTGCCGTATACACTGCGCGAAATAGTTCGCCTGATTAAAGAAAGCAATAATAATGCAATAAAAAATTTGAAATTTATAACAAGCTCAAGCGATACTCTGACAGCGGATATCATGAAGTCGGCTTTTGATCTGAATCCGGATATGAAGATTTTCAATATCTACGGTCTGACGGAAGCAGGCCGTGCATGCTCCAAAGCAATTGAACGCTCATCCGTCACAACCAACTTAATCGGCAAGCCCTCCAAAGGCGTAGAAATTATCATTGATGCGCCGGAAGGAGAACCGGGTGAAATTATTATAAAAGGTCCGAATGTTATGTTGGGATACCTGCAGGAGATAGATAAAGAAGATGTGATTTACAAAACATGTTCACAAGTAAACACCGGCGACATCGGCTACTATGACAAAAATGGCGATATCATCCTTGTCGGTAGACGTGATCATATGATCAATATCAAGGGTTCGAAAATCCATCCTGCGGAGATAGAAACACTTGCACTTCAGATACAAGGTATATCCGATGCTCTCGCTCATACCGGCACCAATGAGAAAGGCGATACTATAATAAACCTGGATATTGTAAGCGCCGATGAGCCAGGCGATCTAAACGCATTACGAGCGCATCTGCGCAAAAACCTGCCGCCGTATTTCTATCCCCGGGAAATCAACGTTGTTCCCCATATTTCCAGAACCGAGCTGGGTTCCAAAATTTTACGCAGCAAGGGGTAACCAAATGATTACATATAAAGCCTCTCATTTATATAAGGATAGTCATGGCCCTTTACAAATCGGCTGATGGACGCATCGATGTGATTTCAGGAGATGTCTGGCCCGGTGTTTGGAACCTGTCCTGGCCGCTGCTGCTTATCATGATTTTCAGCTTTCTTGTCGGCATTACCGATATCTATGTGGCCGGGTTGATCAGCCCGGATGTTCAGGCTGCTGTAGGCTTCATTACTCAGATTTATTTCCTTGTGACGATCGTTGCCAATGCCATCGCCATCGGCACATTGTCTCTGATATCCAGGGCCATCGGCGCCGGGGAAACCGGTAAGGCGGTTGAAATCGCAAGGCAGTCGCTCATTCTGGGCTCTTTGATTGCCGTGGGCTTTACGGGCCTGTGCCTTTTATTTTATCGGGAGATCATTTCGCTGGCCGGTTTTCCTGAGAAAATTACAGAAATTGCGGAAACATTTTTAAAAATATTCGCTTTCGCCCTCGGGCCGACGTACCTTCTGACTATTTTAAACGCTATATTCCGGGCAAGCGCGGAGGTGAACAAACCTCTCGTATCTATGTTCCTACTCTCTCTGGCTAATATTTTACTCGACTTTTTCCTAGTCTTCGGCATTCCTCCTTTTCCCCGGTTGGGTTATGCCGGTATTGCCCTCGCAACCGCTGTCTCCACCCTGTTGGGAACCTTCGTAAATCTGCTCTTTTTGGGGTTAAGCCGACAGTGGCGGTCCGTCTATTCAACCACATGGAAGCTGTCGTTTCAGACGATCCGGGCTGTTTTCAACGTCGGATGGCCGGCGGCATTTTTGCAGGTTGTCTGGAATATAACCAGCATCAGTCTTTTTCATATCCTGGGCAGATTGAAAGAATCGAGCATCGTGGCACTGGCTGCCATTTCCAATGGGTTGAGGATCGAGGCGATTATCTACCTTCCGGCCTTCGCCCTGAACATGGCTGCATCGGTCGTCGTCGGGCAGAATCTCGGGGCGGACTTACCGGACAGGGCGGAAAGAATGTGCTGGAAAATAGCTTTCGTTGGTATGGCTATGACCAGTGCCATGGCGTTGATCATTTTCATATGGGCGGAGCGCATTGCCGCTATGCTGTCGGGAGAACCATTAGTGATCGCCGAGACGACCCGATATCTCCGATTCAACATGCTTTCCGAACCCTTTATGGCCTTGAGTTCCGTTCTAGGCGGCAGCCTTCAGGGGGCCGGAGATACCAGAGGGACAATGTGGGTGATCATTACTTCCATGTGGGTGATACGTCTTCCTCTCTCCTCGCTTCTGTCACATGTCCTGGAATTCGGGGCTACAGGCGTATGGGCGGCCATGGTGATTTCCATGATCTGCCAGGGGATCATGATGGCCTGGTGGTTTAGCCGGGGTAAATGGAAAAATCTGAAATTGATGAATATAAAATGATATAATAAATGAGAGAGAGGAGATCCTGATGCTCAACCTTTACAATTCCCTGGGGAAGAAGATGGAAGAATTCCATCCGGTCAATCCGGATGTGGTCAATGTATTTACCTGCGGTCCGTCGGTTTATCAGCGCAACCATATAGGTAATTTCCGAACCTTCCTCTTTGAGGATGTTTTAATCAGATACCTGGCATTCTTGGGTTATAAGGTCCAACGGGGAATGAACTTCACGGATATTGAGGATAAGGCGCTTAAGGAAGCGCACCGGAAGAAGACAAGTCTCCGGGCGTTGACCTCCGATAACATTGAGACATTTCTTGGTGAAATGCAGACTTTGAGGATGAAGATTCCCGATTATCTGCCCAGAGCATCGGAGCATGTGGACGATGCGGTCAGGATCATCGGGCAGCTCATGAAACAGGGCGTCGCCTACCGGTATGGAAAAAACATCTATTTCGATCCATTGAAATTTCCCGGTTTCGGCAAGATTTACGGCCTGGACATGACACAATGGCCGTCAAAAAAGATCAGATTTCACAGGGACACCTATTCAGGGTTGCGCTGGAACCGGGGCGATTTCATCCTCTGGCACGGGTGCCGGGCGGATGACCTGGTATGTTGGGATTCAGAAAGCGGCAGCGGTTGGCCGGCATGGAACATCCAGGACCCGAGCATGGTAAGTCGTTATTTTGATGAGCCCCTGTCCATTTACTGCGGCGGCATCGACAACCTTATCCGTCACCACGACTATTCGGCAGCAATTCTGGAATCGATCCGGCCCTATCCAATGTCTCGCTTCTGGCTTCATTGCCGGCATCTTTTCATGAACGGGAAAAAGATGTCTAAAGGCGCCGGCGACATCATCTACGTCGATACCCTGCTGCAACAGGGATATGCGAAGGAAGAAATTCGTTTTTTCCTTATTTACGGCCATTACGGAAAACAGCTAAACTATCGAGATGAGGTGATGGAGAAAAGTGCAAACCGCTTGCGAACCATCAGGGATCGCATTGATGAAATTAGCAGGAAGGCCGGAGCAGAGATTGAACCCGAAGAAATAAGGAGCCGCCGGATCGAAACCACTTTCATGGAACATATGGATAACGATCTCGACGTCAAAAGGGCTTTTGATGGTGTCGCATCCATTCTGGA
>JBDKVD010000047.1:0-15877 GCA_039679325.1 Smithella sp. | reverse complement strand
CAGTTAAAATAAAGCATAACGATTATGACTGAAAAAACTATCGGCATCGAAAATCTGGAATTTACAAACTTTGAAAAGACGTTGATCATTTCCAACGGCAAGATCATGACGCGGACGAGCGGGATTGATATTCCTTATGATAAAACGGTTCGTGATCCTTCCCGGCCGGACTTGTCCAAAGTGGAGTACAAGAATCTGGTGTTGACGGAAGCGGAAAAAAAGCAGTATCAACGTGCGGTGCCCAGAGCAAAAAATACTCCCAAATATAAATTCCAGGGCAAACTTATTTCCGGAGGCATGGGCGCCATCCTGGAAGTAATTGATCAGGATTTTCATCGCCCCACCGCCATGAAAGTCATCAAACCGTCTTTCAAGAAGGACGAACGCGCTCTCGCTGATTTCATCAGGGAAGCAAAAATTACAGCCATGCTGGAGCACCCCAATATCATTCCCGTGCATGAACTTGGGCTATCCGATGAAACGGGGCTCTTTTTCACCATGAAATTGATGCAGGGGGAACCGCTCAACCACATTTTGAACGAGATAAAGAAAGGCAACTCCGCTTATCAGGAAAAATACAATGAGTATTCCCTGATGAACATTTTCCGCAAAATTTGCGACGCAGTTGATTTTGCCCATTCCAAAAACATCATTCACCGGGACATAAAACCGCACAACGTCATTGTCGGCCGTTATGGTGAAGTTCTCTTGATGGACTGGGGACTGGCTCTCTATATCGGGAATCCTGAAAAAGAAGAAGATCCGTCGCAAAAAGAGGTTTGCATAGATATTTTAAAACTGACCGATAAGGGGAGAAATATCATCCAGGGTTCTCCCGCCTATATGTCTCCCGAGCAGGCCGAAGGCGACAGTACTAAGCTGGATAAAAAAACCGATATATTTCTCCTTGCCGCAACGTTCTATCATGTTCTCGCGCTGGAAGCCCCCTACACCGGCGAAAACTTAAAAGACGTTTTACAAAAAGCAAAACGGCGCGACTTGATTGATCCGCAAAAACGCAGCCCCGAACGTCATATCCCCGATGAACTATGCCGTATCGTGATGAAAGCGTCCTCTCTGAGAAAAGAGGATCGTTATGACAGCGTTCAGGACCTGATCAAAGACATCGATGGTGTTATCGCCGGACACTGGCTGAAGCAGGAAAAGAAAATCTTCACCAGCGGCCAGTTTCTGATGAAAGAGGGAGAAGAAGCCGACGAAGCCTATTTAATTGATAAAGGAAAGGTGCAGGTATACAGGCAAACCGACGGCAACAATAATCTCGTCCTGGGAACACTGGAAGAAGGAGACATTGTCGGCGAAATGGCTCTGATCACCGACGACAAACGCTCCGCCAGCGTCAAAGCTCTGGAAGATACCGAAGTATCGGTATTAACAAAAGACATATTGTCGCGAAACCTGAGAAAGCTGCCGCCGTACATTGAAAAGATAATGTCGACGCTGACACGCCGCCTGCAGACAGCCAACATCGTCATTCATCCCCACCTGGTCACGGATTGCACGCCGTTTGTTTTGCAGCAGATGTGTCTTATTTTGAAAGATATTTCCAGCTCCGAAAAAGAATTTTCTCTTGCGCATGACAAGCTGTCTTTAAGGATATCCGAGGATCTTGGCCTTCCGGTCGCCAAAGTTAAAGAAGTGCTGAAAAGCGCAGCCGAGGCAAATCTGTTTACAATCAGAGGAAATGAAGTTGTGGTCGAAGACATCTACCGGCTTCTGCATTCCGTCGACCTCGCTAAATCTTTAACCAACAGATAAAGGAGAGAAAGATGCCCAAGCGGGACGAAAACGATTTCGTTTTTTCTTCCAAACCATACAAGCCGCCGATCCAGCCCCGCTACGTCTTCCTCTTCAGCGGCCATATGATAGATGCGCCGGAGCGCGAGACACCCCGGTTTCCCGCACAAAAGGAAGGCGCAGCAGCAGCAGCCATCAATGACACTCTTCATAAAATTGGGGCGGGGCCTGATGACATCGGTCTTTGCGGAGGAGCCTGCGGCGGAGACCTTCTCTTTGCCGAAGCCTGTCTTGCGCGCGGATTGCATGTGGAAATCCGTATTCCTTTTGATGAACCCGTCTTTCTGAAAAAATCAGTCACCTTTGCCGGAGAGACCTGGCGGGACCGGTATAACGCCGTAAAAAATAGTCCTCTCACCAATCTTTTTATAATGCCGCAGGAACTCGGGCCGACGCCGGAAAATGTCAACCCTTATGAGCGCGACAATCTCTGGCAGCTCCATACGGCGCTGTCTCTGGGGCCGGATAAGGTGCACTTCATCTGTCTCTGGGACGGTAAAGGCGGCGACGGCCCCGGTGGTACAAAGCATCTGTATGATGAGGTTTTGAAGCATTCCGGCAAGGTTTTTGTAATCGACATAAAGACACTATAAAAGCACACTGGGGGCACACTGGGGTCAAATCTTTAATATTGACATTTAGCCCCGTAATTTCAACGGAGGCCTGATCAGTATTTTTGCAGTCACGAAGCAGAGATATTTCAGGAGCAATGGAGGTTATAACACATGGCTGACCGGGAATATGACATCTTCATTTCCCATGCCGCTGAAGATCTGAAAGAAGCGCAAAAACTTCGCGATGAACTGTACCGTAAGGGGTGGAAATCGTTCCTCGCCTCAGAGAACCTGAATGAAAAGGTTGGTTCAGCCGAATGGAGCGCCAAAATCGATGAAGCCATCGACCGGAGCGGCGTTGTCGTCGTTATAGTTTCCCCCGATTCGCGTAAATCACCCTGGGTCGAATATGAATGGCGAAGCGTTCATATCGACATCCTTCGGGGACAGCCCGGTATGGTTATCCCGTGCTGCGTTCGTGGACTTGGACCCGACGACCTGGTGCGCGCTCTCCGCCGTTATCAGTGCATCGACTTCCGCGATCCGTCCCGGCGTCTGGAAATGTTTAAGAATCTCCTGGATCTGATCGAGGGATACCTCAAAGAACCAATCGAAGCACGCAAGCGGCAAACCCTCTTCCGCGTTCTTTCCCTCGAAGGAGGCGGCGTCCGAACACTTATCACATGCCGTATACTAAAGTTTTTAGAAGAGAAGCTCCGCCAACTCAGCGGCAGTAATATCCGTCTTGCCGATTGCTTCGACCTGATCGCCGGCATCTCCGCCGGAGGCGTTTTGGCTTTGCTCCATGCGGCTTCAGACCTGAGCGCTGCCCAAATTGTTCCGGAATTCAGAGCCCATATAGCTGCTTCGATTCAGGAACCACCTTTCATCAGCGTACTCCTGACCGGCTTTATTCACCGGACACCACATATTAAAAGCAACCTCCTGTCAGTAATCGGAAAGAAAAAATTGAGTGAAATCGACATTCCCTGCCTTGTTCCGGTTTTTGATCTTATCAGCCATGAGCCGCTGCTTCTTGGGTCACACCTGGCTAAGCTTGGCGTACATCCCGACATGTCCATTAAGGATGTTGCCCTGGCCTCAGTTTCAGTACCATTATGGTTTCCTCCATATGAACTGCAGATGTCGTCAGGCCAGAAAGCGTTTCTCATCGACGGCTGCCTTTTTGCACCTAATCCGGCCGCCCTGGCACTGGAAGAAGCCCAAAACTTTGGCCCGGTCAGCCCGTTAACTTCTGAAATCTGTCTCCTTTCTCTCAGCAACGGTTCTTCACGACGCGACCCCGGCAACCCCCTCGACTGGAAGCTTCCCCGCTGGATCATTGAATCCATTGAAATCCACATGGGGGCATCGGCAGACCTGGTGGATAAGAGCCTTCGTCAACTTTTCCAGCGCGTTGGTTTCCCCCGGCAATATCTCCGGATCGATGCTGATATAGCTGCATATACCGACCGGACATTTCGCATGGATGATACAACTCCGGCAGCGCTCGATGAACTGGAGCGAATCGGCGATCTGACAGCGAAAGCGCACGAAAGTCAACTGATGGAATTTGCGCAGTTATTAGTGAGTAATGCCTCCGACAAGGAAAAGACGAAGAAGTCAGAGATTTATACTTGATGTAAATTAAGCATTAATTAGGAGGATATTAAAATGCTGCAGTCCTTTGATGAATTATATGTAATTTCCGATCTCCACCTGGGCGGGAATACGGGATTTCAGATCTTTAATCAGGGCGCAACTCTGGCCGCCTTTATTAAAGGCCTTACAGGCAAGCCGGCAAGCCGGCGCGTCGGGCTGGTGCTCAACGGTGATACCGTTGATTTTCTTGCCGAAGCCGGCACCGAGTATCTCGATCCACAGGGCGCCGTTCAAAAGTTCAGGCGGATTCTCCTGGAAGACACCTCTTTCTCGGGCGTTTTTTTGGCGCTTCAGGAATTTGTCGCTGCGCCCAACCGTAATCTTATCATTGTGCTGGGGAACCATGATGTTGAGCTGGGCTTGCCTGAAATGAAGGAATGGCTGCTGGAAAATATTTCCAACAAAAAGCAGGAGGCGCGCAGCCGGGTGACTATGTGCTACGACGGCGCCGGTTTTGCCTGCGATGTGGGCGGCAAGCGCGTTTTCTGCATACACGGAAATGATGTCGACGTCTGGAATTTCGTGGATCAAAAACAGCTCCGCGAGCTTGCGCTATCTTTGAACTTCGGGAAGACGCCCCCTGAGTGGGACGCGAATGCCGGGACACGACTGGTCATCGATGTGATGAATTCCATCAAGCATCGGTATCCCATAGTCGATCTGCTGAAACCGGAGGTCGAAGCAGTCGTTCCCATCCTGTTGTGTCTGAAGCCGGATTGTTATAAGGAAGTTTCCCGAATCATGACCGTTGCGGCACATCTTTCCAGGGACGCCATACTTCGGTCAATAGGCTTTTTATCGGCAGAGGAGGAAATTAAGGATATTTCCGTGCAAAAAGAAGAGGTCATGTCACAGTTTGCAACCAGGTACTTTAACTATAACGCAGCCAAATTTATGAGTGCCGAGTCTCTTATCAACAGCGCTTACGAATCTCTGGATGTCGAAAAGAAACAGCAGGGAGCAAAGGATAAAACCGTGCCTCAATCCTCTGACGAGGAACAATTCCTCAGTCCCATCGATTATATTCGCGCACTTTTCGGCAAAGAAGAAAACAAGGCGGAAAATCTGAGGAAGGCACTGGAAAAAAATCTCCAGGAGGATCAGACTTTTGAAATAACACACCAGGATCAGACTTTTATCGACATCGACAAGCAGGCAGGGCCGAATGTTCATTTTCTTATCACCGGGCATACGCACCTGGAAAGAGCTATTGCCCGAAGCACACCCGGCTGCTATTATTACAACAGTGGAACCTGGATCAGGCTTATCCAACTGACCTATGACATTCTGAATAACTCCGACGAGTTTGCCCGGGTATATAAAGCCTTCGAAAGCGGGACAATGGAGGAGCTTGATTCGATAAAAGATCTCGGTCCAAAACGGAATCAGCCCATGGTGTTATCCCGCCCCACAGTTGTTTCCATTATTGCAAAAGATGGTGACACTTTTGGAGAGTTGCACCATGTTCAAACCGACGGTTCGCTTCAACCGGTGGAAAACAGCAAGTATCCAAGGAGGTAATTCGTGAAAAAGATAAATAAAGTTAGTCTGGAGTTTTTACGACATGGCCCTGCCCACAATCAGCTTCTTTCGCCGCTTACCCAATATCTTGGCCTCTGCGGCAACTTCGGGGCCTGTACCGCCCAGGTAACGTATGAGCACCAGGAGTTCCTGTCTCGCTTAAAGTCCCTGCGATACAATTTAGGGGCTACGGATGATATTGAGCGGCGTCAGCAGGACTTGAATGAGACCTCCGAGAATATCACGACCATTCTGGCAAGCGTACCGGGGCTCAGAGCATCTTTGGGACCCGCAGGCAGCCGTTCTGTGGGCATCACTCATCTGGACCTGGTCTTGTCGGCGGCCGAACTGGCCATGCTGCCTTTTGAACTAGTTAAAGTCCCTCCGGGATGCGCCGGTGGTGAAGGGAACTATTTACTGTTGCAGACACTGCTCCCGGTTTGCCTTACCAGACGGGTACGGAGTTCATCCAACACAATGATCATCTGGCCCCAAAAGCCCAGAATTCTCTTTGTCATCGCCCAGCTCCCCCATATGAGCGTGCCTGCCCTCGACCACACCAAGGCTCTACTCAAAGCAATTGACCCGTGGATACCATATTTCGATCCTTCCCTTCCGGGTGACCGGGAAAAAAAGATCGGCGAAATCCTCACCATTATTCCCGAAGCCAGCATAAAAGATATCGAGGATGCATGCGCCGCCGATGCTTACAGCCATGTCCATATTCTGGCCCATGGAATGGAAAGTTCAAAGAAACTCGGTAATCCCTATGGCCTGGTGCTGCATGACCCGCAGGACAAGAGCAAAAGCAATGTAGTCGACGGCGAACAGCTGGCAACCGCCTTGCGTCCCTTGCGGCAGCAGACGAATAAAGAATCCGATATCACGTTGCCGGCCGTAGTGACGGTGGCCGCCTGCGACAGCGGCAACGTGAACTCGGTAATTTACAGCAACGCAACCAGTCTGGCCCACGAGCTGCACCAGGCGGGCATCCCTGTCGTTGTGGCCTCACAATTTCCGCTTTCCAAGAACGCTTCCGTGTTAGTGGCCGAGGTGCTTTACCAAAGAATGTTATGGGGTGAAGATATAAGGATTATTCAACACTCTTTGCGCAGCAAACTGCATGCACTATGTCCCGACACACATGACTGGGCAAGCCTCGTCACGTACGCAAACCTGCCGCCGGACCTCGATCAGCAATTGCTGGACGTCCGCTACTACCAGGCAAGAAGGGCTATAGACTGTGCTCTTGATCGTATTGATGAATCCATTGACAGTAAAATCCCCCTTGGCGAGACGGAGATGGAAAGATTGCTGGCACGCGTCGATGAAGCGGCAAGCCAAATGCCGACAACGGAAGGGTATGAGACCGAAGGCATGGGTATGCTGGCCAGCACGGAGAAACGTAAAGCTGAAATGTGTTTCCGTGCAATACTCGACCTGTCGTCGGAAGACGGAAAGCAGAAAGAACTGAAAAAGCGTTCCATCGAGTATCTCCGAAAATCACTCCGCTTATATGAACAGGCATATAAAGAAAATATGAGAGAAACAAGCGGTATCATCCGCAAGAATCGATCCGTTCACTGGGTCATGACGCAGTACCTCTCCCTGCGCGCCGTGCTGGGTGAACCATTTCTGCCGGATCACTGGAGCGCTGCGAAGGTTTCCGCCAACGTGGATATCCGTTCTCATGAAGGCAATGTCGAAACAGCTATCTGGGCACACGGATCAATGTTAGAACTTTACCTGATGTTGCTGGCTTATGCCCCCGCTGTTGTGAAGCAACAGTTAGAGCTTGCTCAGAAGGAAGTGCGGGAGAAAGCACGGTGGCACATCAGTGAGCTGCTGTCGATCGCCGGACACGATTCTTTTCCCACTTACTCGACCGACAGACAACTTGAACGCTACATCGGCTGGTGGGGCCATGATATTTTTGAATCGCTCCTTACCGAGAACAAAATCAACCGCAAGCGTTCCTGGCGAGAGGCCGGCGGCATTGTTGAGTTTGCCCGTGAACTCAAAACGCAATTGGGAAAATGAACAGTTATTTCAGGAGGATTTATGGCTGATGTATTCATAAGTTACGCCAGTGAAGACCGCGAGACGGCGCGGAAGCTTGCCGGTCTTTTGGAGTCGTATGGATATTCCGTCTGGTGGGATCGAAAGATCGTTGCCGGACAAACCTATGATCAGGTTATCGAACGCGAACTGGAGATGGCCAGGGTGGCAGTTGTCCTGTGGTCCAAAAACTCAGTGACCTCCGAGTGGGTGAAAAATGAAGCTGCAGCAGCCGCGGAAAGAGGAGTGCTTGTACCCGTGCTCATTGAGAACGTCAAATTGCCGCTGGAATTCCGGCGCAAGCAGACGGTTGATCTGGCGGGATGGGACGGTGATAAAACGCATGGTGGTCTGTCATCTTTGCGTGAGGGAATATCAGTCGCTATTACAGGAGCAGCAACCGGTCCATCCGTTCCGGTAACACCGCCGCCGTCACCAACACCTCCATCACCCTCACCCGCGCTTCGCTACTGGATGTTTGCTGCAATTGCGGCACTGGTCGTTATCCTGGGATTTGTTGCTTACTTCAAACCCTGGCAGGACGGGAAAGAAAAGATAGTTGAACCCAGGGTAACAACCGATGTAAGACCCGATGCCGATCGCGTCGAATCAGAGCGCCTGCCGGAAGAGAGGAAACCATCGACGCCCCCGGAGCCACGCGAGCCAACGGATTACGCCTTATTAATCCGGCAGTTAACGGAAAGCCAGCGCAAAGCACTGGGAATCATGAGCGGGCAGGACAAATCAGTGGGGTTGCGGCAAATTGAAAGAAATCTTGTCAACATAGATAAAGCCGTCAGATCTTTCCCCCAGGACAGTCCCAGGGAAAACGCCAATTTATTTGTTTCCATGGGCTATGCTCTGAAGGATATGTATCAAAACTCTAAAGGCCGCCTTCCCTCTGAAATGCGGCATCAATATTTATTCCGCGCTCGTGCGTGCTTTGCGCAGGCTCTGCGGCTTGATCGCACCAATCCCGGCGCCTATAATGGGATGGGCAACGTCCTTTTCCTGGAAGGTAAGTTTGACGAAGCCCTGAAATACCACACCAGAGCCTTGAGTCTGGCCGGAGGAAAAGAAAGATATCCTGCGGCCGAGCATGACCGACAACTGGTTATCAAGGTTCGTGACGGCGAAATCCCTTTCGATTTCTGACAAGTACTTTTATCTATCTGATACCTTTATTTTTTATAGAAATAATGGTAATGCACCGCACTAATTACGGCAATACCATGCGGGACACAAAGTCGTTGATTTAAGAAATTTACCTTCTAATACCATTTCTAAATCAAAGATGATATTGCGGCGGCAAGGAGGAGGCGACGAGGCGTATTATACATACGTTGAGGAAGCCGACGACGCCAACAAAAATAGCGCTTTGATTTAGAATTGGTATAAATCCCCCTTTCGTAAAGGGGGATACAGGGGGATTTTTATTACACTTTGTAAAATCTCCCCTAACCCCTCTTTAGAAGAGACTGTTTCATAATGAAGGATGTTGCTTGCATTTTCCTCATGATGTACCCCGCTGGCGGCTGTGTCATAATTGCCGTAATTGTCATTCCGAACGTATGTGAGGAATCTTAATCATTTGAATTTATTAAAATAAAGATTTCTCGCTTTGCTTCGAAATGACATAAAATGAATTATGACACAATGTCCTGGCGCGGGGTGCAGGGGGTGGACGGTTTTTATATGTTGTATTTTAGTCGGTTACGGATTGGAAGACGCACTTCGGACTGTTCAGGGAGAAGTCTCTACAATATCCGCCTCCGTCACGGAGCACGCCTGGCGCATGCAGGGTGACACCTCCGCCAGGAGGCTGTAAGGTAATATTTGCTATTGGGACACAGTCTCGAAAAGAGGGGGGCTGTATAATGCTTGATTCAACGACATTGTTTTGTGACTGATAATAACGGCCCCAGCATACGGAGTTAATTTGCGGATGGGTAATTCTTCCGAAATCAAAAAGAATCATATTCTACGGCGTTCCAGCCCCCGGCGATTATTCGCAGGCATTGTCATCCTGTTAATAGCTGTTCTGGTCGGGCTGGCGATTATAGAATTCAAAACATCCTACCTTGAGGCGCGGTTTCTCTCCAAATTCGCCCAAAAAGTTTCATTTTCGGTTCAACCCGGCCCTAATTCCTCTCTTAGTTTTCCTGAACATGGTCCCTATGATGAACGTCTGGGTTATACCCGGCTGCCTGAGTTTATTAAGAACCTGGTTGCTCAGGGATACCGGATTGAAGCGCAGGCCCGTCCTTCCGCCAGTTTCAACGATATGATCGAATGGGGGCTTTATCCGAGCTTTCGGGAAAAGAACCAGGCAGGGCTCACCATTTTAGCCAATGACGGCCGCGATCTTTTCAGAGCACGTTACCCGGAACGGGTTTATATCTGCTTTGAATCTGCGCCGTCTTTGATCGTAAACACGCTGCTTTTTATTGAAAACAGGGAACTCTTGGATTCCGGCAACCCTGACCGCAATCCGGCGATAGAATGGGACAGGTTCGCTAAAGCTCTACTCGACAGAACCGCCCACGTTTTAAACTCGGACCATCGGTTTGCGGGGGGAAGCACGCTGGCCACGCAGCTGGAAAAATTCCGCCACTCCCCCGATGGCCGGACCACCGGCGCCTCTGAAAAATTGAAGCAGATGGTTTCCGCCTCCCTGAGGGTCTATCATAACGGTAAAAATACCACTATGGCCCGCCGCCAGCTCGTCCTCGACTACCTTAACTCCGTTCCTCTGGCCGCTCTTCCCGGACATGGAGAACTCAACGGGCTTGGCGATGGTTTGTGGGCCGCATACGGCGCTGATTTCGACACGGTTAACAGGCTTCTTTGTGACGGTTGCAGATCAAATGATGTTCAAAAGGCCCTGGCGTACAAGCAGGTATTGAGCCTCTTTATTGCGCAACGCCGTCCGGCTTTCTATCTCGTAAACAATCGTGGTGCTCTTGAGTCGGCTGCAAACAATCATTTGCATATGCTGTGCGACGCGGGGGTCATTACGCCCGCGCTGCGCGACAGCGCGCTTCCCTTAAAGCTCAATTTTCGCCAAGAACCACCGGAGCCGCCCGCCGTTTCCTTCGTCGGCCGCAAGGCCGCCAATACCATTCGCCGCCAGTTAAGCTCCGTGTTAGGTGTACCGCGTCTGTATGATCTGGACCGTTTAGACCTTTCCGTGAAAAGTACCCTGAACGGCAAAATCCAGGACGAGGTGAACAAAATCCTGCTCAACCTGAGCGATCCCGATTACGTGCACGAGGCCGGACTCGGCGGAGCGAGGCTTCTGGGCAACTGTGATCCCGGTAACGTTATTTACAGTTTTACGCTTTACGAGCGCGCCGGCAATGCTAATCTGCTGCGCATCCAGACCGATAATTTTAACCAGCCTTTTGATCTCAATGAAGGAATGAAAATAGAACTGGGTTCAACAGCGAAGCTGCGGACGCTGGTTACCTATCTGGAAATCATCGCCGGTCTGCATGAACGCTATGCATTGTTACCGCAGGACCAGCTGCGGACAATTAATGTTGAAAGTAATGACCGGCTGACCCAATGGGTCGTGGATTATTTATCGGCCGGCAATGACCGGTCTCTTGCCGCCATACTGGAAGCAGCAATGGAGCGCCGTTACTCCGCAAGCCCTGGAGAAGTCTTCTTTACAGGCGGCGGTCAGCATATTTTTCATAACTTTGAAAAATCAGACAATTCGAGAATCTTTTCTGTTCACGACGCTTTGAAGAGCTCAATCAACCTCGTTTTCATAAGGATGATGCGCGACATCGTTCGCTATTACATGTACAATGTACCCGGCTCGACGGCCAGAATTCTTAAAGACATAGATGACCCGGCGCGCCAGGCTTACCTCGTCCGTTTTGCTGATAAAGAGGGCCGGATTTTTCTCCAGCGCTTTTATAACAAGTACCGGGAACTGAAGCCTGAAGAACAGTTTGAGCTTCTGCTGCAAAGCGTGCGTCCCATTCCTTCACGTTTGGCGGCGATCTTTCGCTATGTAAAACCGACGGCAGGCCTGGTGGAATTTTCCATGTTTCTAAAATCCCGGCTACCTTCATCAACCCTGTCGGTGCTGGAGCTTGAAAATCTCTATGCAACCTACGGACCGGAAAGGTGGGATCTTCAGGACCGGGGTTATATTGCCCGCCTTCATCCTTTAGAGCTCTGGCTGGTGGCCTATCTTCGAGCCCATCCCACTGCGGAACGCTCCGAAATAGTCCGGGCGAGCACAAACGAACGCCAGGAAGTCTACAGATGGCTTTTCAAAACCCATAGAAAAAACGCTCAGGACATCAGGATTCGGAGTCTTCTGGAAGTAGAGGCATTTTTGGAAATTCATAAGGCATGGAAGAGACTTGGCTATCCGTTTGATTCTCTGGTCCCTTCCTACGCCACCGCCATCGGGAGTTCGGCCGACCGTCCGGCTTCTTTGACGGAACTGGTCGGAATCATTATGAACGACGGCATCAAGTATCCTGTGGCCCGGATAAATGAACTTCGTTTTGCTTCCGGAACCCCCTATGAAACATTGTTAAGACGGAAAGAACTTGAGGGGCAGAGAATATTGCCTCCCGAAATCTGCACCGTTGTGCGCCGCGCTTTGATCGATGTGGCCGATAAGGGCACCGCACAGCAGATTCGTGGAGCATTCATCAAGAGCGATGGAACGCCTATCCCCGTGGGCGGCAAAACGGGGACAGGCGACAACCGGCGTGATGTCTATGGTCAGCGAGGACAACTCCTGGAATCCCATGTGATCAATCGCGCTGCCGTATTTGTTTTCTTTATCGGAGATCGCTTTTTTGGTACAATCACGGCCTATGTGCCCGGACAGTTGGCCGCGGGCTACAATTTTACCAGCTCTTTGCCGGTCAGAATTTTAAAAATAATAGCTCCTGCACTGAAGCCGATGATCGAGAAAGCTGAAGGCATGGAGCCCCCCGCTTCTAAAATTCAGCAAAACGCCACCCTTGGAGATTTGAATGGAGTTTTTTTAAACGGCAGCCGCTGAAAGAATGCGCCTTAAAAAACAGAATGCAACGGATGAATTGTTATGAGCAGATACTGGAGTCATATAGTCAAAAATATCAAGCCCTACGTTCCCGGTGAACAGCCGAAAGACCAGAAATACATCAAGCTGAATACTAATGAAAATCCCTACCCTCCTTCCGCAAAGGCTCTTGAGGCCATAAAAAATGCCGCCAACGAGACTCTGCGGCTGTATCCCGATCCCTCGGGAGACGAACTGCGGGAAACCATTGCCGCGCACTTCCACCTTAAAAAGGAAAATGTTTTTATCGGCAACGGCTCCGATGAATTGCTGGCTTTTTCTTTTCCTGCATTTTTTGAACCGGCAGGACTTCCCGTTCTTTTTGCCGAAGTCACGTACAGTTTCTATCCGGTTTATGCGGATTTTTTTAACATCCCATATCGGCTGATTCCGGTTGATGACGAATTTCGCATCCCCATCGACGGATACTTTCAGGAAAACGGCGGCATCATCATTGCCAATCCCAATGCACCCAGCGGAAGAGGCGTTCCGCTTACTGCCATCGAAAATATTCTTCAGCAAAACAAAGACAGTGTTGTCATTCTGGACGAGGCCTATGTCGATTTCGGCGGCCAGTCCGCAATCAGTCTGATTAACCGCTTCACAAATCTGCTGGTGATCAGGACGCTGTCCAAATCATACTCTCTGGCCGGATTAAGAATGGGATTTGCCTTAGGCAGCGAAGAGCTGATCGAAGGCATCGTCCGCGTAAAAGATTCGATTAATTCCTATACTGTCGACCGTCTCGCCCAGGCCGGTGCGCGGGAAGCCATTAAAGACGAAGCTTATTTTCAGGAAACAATCTCGAAAATCATCAAAACGCGCGAGTGTGTATCAGCAAGACTCACAGCGATGGGATTTCACGTTATCCCTTCACAGGCTAATTTCATCTTTATCAGCCACGCGCAATGCCACGGACGTGTCCTCTTTCAAAAGCTGAGGGAAAAAGGCATTCTCGTGCGTTATTTCGACAAGCCCAAAATCGACAACTATCTGCGGGTAACCATAGGAACGGACGGGGAAATGGACAGTTTCCTGCAGGAAGCAGAACGGATACTGGCATCAGCTCTGTGATCGGCCTTTCCTCTGCCGGATTACCCGCTTAATTAACCGGCGAAACATTACCCAAAAATTCCTTGATCTAAATATATTTAGTAGTATCATTTGTACCGTGGGTTAATACCAAGTTGCATTCAAAGCATAACGCGGCGGCAAGGCGGAGGCTCCGCAGGCGTATTATTAATACGTTGAGGAAGCCGACGACCCCGGCCTGCGCCGGGGCAAGCTGTGCCGACAAAGGGAGTGCTTGATTTGGAAATGGAATAAGACAATTTTTCGGCAATCTGTTGAACGGGACAATGGTGCAGGTATGGATGAAGTGATCACCCGGATCATGGAAATTGAAAAGCAGTGCGCAAGCGACGTCGAACAAGCCGAAGCAGAGTATCTAAAAAAGATTAAAGAATACAAAAATATTTTTGAAGAAAAAAAGACTAAGGAACACGCCCGAATCACATCCGTAGAAAGCACCAGACTGACCCAGGCAATAGAGAAAACAAAAAAAGAAATCGAGGCTGCCTCTGCCGCTTTTAAAAGAGACAGCGAAAGTCGCTTTCAGGATTCCCTCCTGAAGAAAGCGATTAAAGAAGAGATAATTTCCATCCTGCTGAAGAGTTGATAAGTTAGAGATGATTTTCTGCGCGTTTGGGGCAAAAAATCATCTCATCAATGCACTTATTACGTTGATCGGGGCCGGGAAACCATGCGAAATTATGCCGATAAAGTCAATCTTCACGCCCGGATACATGTTCTGAGAGGACGTCTGCTTTCGCCTGGAGACTATGCCTCAATAATCAGAGCGCAACAGGCAAATTCATTCAAACTTTCCGCCGCCTCTGACCTGATCAGAACAAAAGAATTCCTCTTCCGGGAACAGATCTCCCCGGTTGTCGGACTTGCCGAAGCATATGACCAATATGCCCCGCTTTTTCTAGCTTATCTCCGTCAATTCGAAGTGCATAATTTCAGGATTCTCCTGGCCAGGGCGGCAGGCCGTCAAAACGAGGAATTATGGTATGACATAGCCCCCTTTGCCACTCTGGAAAAAGACCTGCTGAACCGACAATTATCGCCGGCCGAAGTAAGATCGCTGATCGCCGACACTTACCTTGATGATGATTTTAAGGATACTTCCAGTTACAGGCAGATGGAAATCCATGCGGATATTTGTGCGGCCGGAAACCTTTATCGATTTGGGCAGTTTCTTTCCGGGGAGACTAAAAGCGATTTTCAGAATATGATGCAAAGACGGATTGCCTTGTTGACTGTAGTCTGGTCTTACAGGCTTCGGCAGTATTATCACTTCAGTGAGGGGGAAATACGGTTTTATATGCAGAGATTTCATAATCTCTTCGACGGCTATGCCAAATCTCATTTTCGAATCATGGAAGAGGCGCAAAACCGGCAACTGGAGCAACTGCATAAAGAAGGCGGCAATGAACCATCCATAACGGATATCGAGCGCCATCTGGAATTGAATTTTTTCGCCTGGGTTTCATCCATGTTTCACCGGGATTTTCATTCCATTTGCTGCGTTCTGGCCTATCTGTGGCTCCTTTACTATCAGATTCGAAACCTTTTCCGTATTAATGACGGCTTGCGCTTCGGCTTCTCCGCCGATGCGATTCTGGGCAAACTGATATGTAATGCTTGAGGACGGTAATGTTCGTAAAATCGGATATTCGCAAAATAACCATCGCCCTGGAAAAAGTCTTCTCTTCCGAAGTATATCTTGCGCTGGGCAGGGCGGACATCATTCATCTTGCCCGTTTTGAGGAAAGAGATTTCGGAACGGATGCAGGCATTCAGGAGGAGGAAGCACTAACGAGGGAGATTCTCTCGTCAACCGACTATGCTCTTAACGCCCTGCTTATAGAGCGGGAAGAAGCGGAGACGGCGGCACAGACAGTCAAACCCGGCTCCGATGCAGCATTTATCGCGAAGATAAAAAAAACCATCGAACGCACAGTAACGCTTCGTAAAGAAATTCGGGAGGAAGCGGAAGCAGTCGCCCGATATATGGAAAATGCCCAGGCACTGAACAAAATGGGCATTGATCCCCTGATGATCAGCAGGGCGCGCTTTGTGAAAGCGGTTTTTGGAACAGTGGATAATTCATTTTGGGATG
>JBDKVD010000046.1:0-5616 GCA_039679325.1 Smithella sp. | reverse complement strand
GTCTGCGTGGGATAGGCGAATTCAATTTTTTCCTCCTGGAAACGGCGGAACATTTCCAGATTAATCGCCTGTTGTATATTCATATAAAGAGTATAGTCCTGGTCTTTTACAATATAGACAGCTTCATAATTGAGTGCTGAGTTGCCGAATTCTTTAAAGTGAACGCGGTCAAAATTTACATGCTCCTGCTTTTCTATTATTTCCCTTACAATACCGTTGATCAGCGGTAATTTGTCCTGCGGTGTCTGATAAGTGACTCCGAAGCCGAAGACAACACGCCTTTCCGTTATCCGCTTAAAATTCTGGATGCGGCTTTTGAGTAAATCGTTGTTGGAAAAGATAAGCTGTTCACCACCCAGACTGCGTAAGCGGGTTGTTTTCAAGCCGACGTGTTCAACTGTTCCCTTCAACTGATCAACAACAATAAAATCACCGACGACAAAAGGTTTGTCAATGACAATAGACAGAGAGGCAAACAGATCTCCCAGGATATTCTGTACCGCCAGGGCCACGGCGACACCGCCTATTCCCAGCCCGGCCACAAGACTGGTGATATTGAAACCAAGATTGTCCAGTATCAGCAGCAGGGCAATCGACCACAAAAGAAACTTACTGATAAAACCCAAAACGGAAATCGTGGTGGCGACGGCGGCGTCATCAGCCATTCTTTTTTTCACGTTAAGACTGATTACGAAATTAAGCCCTCTGCTGACCCAGATGGAAAGCTGAATTACCACCACAGCGATAAAGATCTTATTCCATATTTTAAGTATATTCGGCGGCAGGACGAGAAAGAGTAGGCTGATATAAACGGATATAACCAAAAGAGAAAAGTAATTCGTCCTGGAAAGAACGGCCAGCAGCATGTCGTCTATTTGTGTGTTGGTGCGGTTGACAAGTGCAGTCAGATGCTTCAACAAGATTTTGCGGGCAATAATTAAGACTGCAAAAGCTGCAATCAAGACGCAAAGGGCGATAAGCCAGGTTTGAACAGAATTGCCCAAAAATATTTTTTCAAAAAACGTCATTTTCTATCTCCTTGAAGAACAATATCAACGAAATTCCACATTACCAATTGTTGACGTCCTCGTAAAAAGGCCGGATGCTGCGTTGCGCTTCATCCCTCCCCGGCCTTCGCCGGGGCAGGCTACCTGCGGCGTACGCTAAGCACGCCTCATTCCTCGGTATTCGCGCGCCTTGCCTGTGACCTCGCGTGCCCTTTAGGGTATTTTACGAGGTCGTCTGAGAATTGTTATTTTCACGACTTTTTACGAGTCCATCATATTTGATGAAATTGTAAACCGAATCAATTATTATGGTTGACATTTTACATCTTTTTGCCTAAAAAACCTCTGAAAAATCTCGTACTGGAGGCGATTTCTTGGATACAATCGAGAGACTGAAAGACAAAGCAATTAAAAAGAATGGCCTTTCCGCCGCTGAGGCTCTGGATCTTTTCATCGAAGGCACGGACCGCACTTTCCGGGTTATGGCTGCAGCCACAGAAATACGCGAGCACTTTAAGGGAAAGGATATCATTCTTTGCGGCATAACAAACGCAAAATCAGGTAAGTGCCCGGAGAATTGTTCTTTTTGCGCCCAGTCCGCCCACTATGAAACGGAAGCGTCAACTTATCCTCTGCAAAAGGCCACCCGGATTATCGAGGAGGCCGCTTTGGCCGCCCGCAACGGCGCAGAGTTTTTCGGAATCGTCACCAGCGGTAAAACCATCAAAACCAAAAAAGAATGGTCGGAAATTTTCAAGGCGATTGACGGGGTCGGGCAACTGGGATTAAAACCCTGCGCCTCCCTGGGCATAATCGATGTTCAAAAGGCACACGATCTGAAGGCCGCGGGCCTCTACCGTTATCACCACAATCTGGAAACTTCCGGAAGTTTTTTTCCCAATATCTGCACAACCCATACTTACGAAGAAAATGTGGAAACAGTGCGGCAAGCCAGGGCCGCGGGCCTTTCCGTCTGTTCGGGAGGAATTCTCGGAATGGGCGAGGGAATCACCCACCGCATCGAGCTGGCCGAAACCCTGCGTAAACTGGACGTGGATTGCATACCTGTAAACATCCTCAACCCGATTAAAGGAACTCCGCTTGGCCGGACGGCTCCACTGCCTGCCCTGGAAATCCTGATGACTATCGCCGTATTTCGCTTCATGCTTCCCGATCGGGATATTAAACTCTGCGGCGGCAAGGAAAAAAATCTGCGGCAACTGCTGCCGCTGGGCATTGTTGCCGGCGCCAATTCTTTAATGATGGGTAATTATTTAACAACCGAAGGACGCCCAAGCGCCCTGGATATCGAAATGATCACCGACCTGGGGCTTTCGCCTACCCGCGAGGCAACTCCCTTGTGCACCTGTGCGATCAAAGTCAAGAGAACCCCCAGGCGGACACAGGGGAAATAAGTAACTTGCATGAACAAAACAACTTTAAGAGCGGACCTGCCACAAAACATTCTTTTGGACGTTCTAAAACAAAATCAGGGAAAATGGATTTCCGGTGAGATACTGGCTAAACGTTTATCCATGACCCGTTCCGCCATCTGGAAAAAGGTCGGAATACTGAAGGAAGAGGGGTATGACATTGAGTCAATACCTCACAGGGGTTACCGACTTATTAACATCCCCGATCTGCTCCTGGTGCAGGAAATCCGTGACGGGCTGAAGACTAACGTTTTGGGTAAACGGGAGATTCACCGTTATGTAAGCACCGACTCTACGAACAACAGGGCCAAGGAATTGGCCGCCCACGGTGCGGCCGAAGGCATACTGGTAATTGCCGAAGAACAGGCCCATGGCCGTGGGCGTCTTGACCGGTCCTGGTTTTCTCCGGGTGGAGAAAATATATACGTATCCTTTATTTTGAGACCGTCTCTTCCGCCCTCAACAGCATCGCGAATGGTGCTTCTCACCGCGGTTGCCGCGGCCGAGGCATTGATGGAAACCACAGGTCTCAGGGCAACACTGAAATGGCCCAACGACATTCTGGTGGGCGGCAGAAAAATAGCCGGCATCCTCCTGGAAATGTCGGTGGAAATGGATGCCATTGATTACATGATCGTCGGTCTGGGCATCAATGTCAACAGCTCAGCCGAACGGTTCCCCCGTGACAGCCGTAAAAAAATTACCAGTGTTCTGATGGAAACCGGCAACCGCTCTTCCCGCGTGCACCTTCTCGTCAGATTTCTGGAGCTGTTTGAAGAAAGGTATAATGCGTTGGAGACATCAGGCTTCGAACCCGTTATAGCCCGCTGGAAAACCCTGACTGATATTGTGGGAAAGCAGGCAACGATCAGAACCCTCAACGGCAGCTATCAAGGTGTGATCACGGACATGGATCACGATGGATTTTTGATTATCCGGGACAAACAGGGTTCGGAAACGCGCTTGTTTTCCGGAGATATTACAATTAGTTAAGGTTTATCATAATGGCCACAGAAAGAAGTTCCCTCCGGGGAATGGCTTACGCATCAATGTTCGGCGCCCTGACGGCTCTCGGGGCATATATTATGATTCCTCTGCCGCTGATACCTATTACCATGCAAACGCTTTTTGTCATTTTATCCGGAGCTCTTTTGGGTGGATACCTCGGGGCATTGAGCCAGGTGGTTTACATCCTTCTGGGAATAATCGGCCTCCCCGTCTTTACCGGAGGCAAGGCCGGCTTCGGCGTTCTTATCGGACCGACTGGCGGCTATCTAATCGGCTTTGTAGTTGGCGCTTTTATCATCGGCAAATTAACTTCCTTACGTCGTGACCCCGGTCTTCTTTGGCTGATGGTCTCAATGTTTGCGGGAATGGTTATTGTTTACACCCTGGGAATAGCACAGCTCATGTTTGTCGCGAAGCTTAGTTTCATCAAGGCTATATCGGTCGGCCTGCTGCCGCCTCTCCCCGGTGATATAATTAAGATTGTCGTTGCCGCTTTTCTCTGCCGAAAAATCCGGTCGCGTATTATCAGCAAAATATGATCAGAATTCAGAATGTATCCTATCAATATGACGGCTGCGGCATCCCTGCACTGAAAAATATCAGCCTCGAAATTAATAAGGGGGAATACATAGCTTTAATCGGTCCGAACGGGTGCGGCAAAACAACTTTGATCCGATTGCTCAATGCCCTTATCAGGCCGAATGCAGGCGTTGTGACCATCGATGGCCTGGATACAAATCTTGCGGCCAACCATAAGGAAATCCGCCGCACCGTCGGCATGCTTTTTCAGAACCCGGACAACCAGATTGTGGGAATGACGGTGGAAGAAGATATTGCCTTCGGTCCCGGGAATCTCTATTGGCCGCCGCAGGAAATCCGCCGGCAGGTAGGAGAAATACTGAAGAACCTCGGACTGCAGTCTCTGGCCCAACGCGCTCCCCACACCCTTTCCGGAGGGGAAAAGCGTCTTGTATCACTGGCCGGAGTGCTGATTATGAATCCCCGGTATATCGCTTTTGATGAACCGACCGCCTACCTTGACCCAGTTGGAAGGCGGCGGGTATTACAGATGATGGACCGATTGCACGGAGAAGGAATCGGCATTATTCACATCACCCATGACGTCAACGACATGGCTGACGCCGATCGCCTGTTGGTTATGGATAAGGGGGAAATTATTCTCGATGGTCCTCCGCGGGACATACTGCGTAAAATGGCGGAGAATCCTGACTCCTTTATATCGCCGCCTCCTGTTATGGAACTTATGTATCAATTGAAGAGACGGGGATGGCCGTTGACACCGGATATCCTCTCCACAGAAGACGCGGAACGTGAAATACATCACCTGCTAACATCCGTGCACAAGGAGCAGCCATGATCCGTTTCGGTCAATACCGCGACGGCAATTCCTTTGGCCACCGTCTTGATGCGCGGGTAAAAATTCTGGCTATGGTGGGACTGTCGATTCTCATATTTCAGGCGCGAGGTTGGGAAATGTTACTGCTGAGCGTTTCCCTTTTTGTCTTCTGCGCGGCTTCCCGGCTGAAATTTTCCGAAGTTCGGAAAGCAATACGACCGCTGGTTGTGTTCGCTGTTCTATTGTTCGGCCTGCATCTCTTTTTTACCGACGGCGCTGTTGTCTTCCAAATTCCATATCTACCCGTCGGGGTTACCGGGGAAGGATTTTTTCGGGGCCTGTTTATTTCCTGGCAGTTTCTTTGTCTTGCCCTGAGCGGCGTCATTCTAACCATGACCACATCGCCTTCGGATCTGGTCTGCGGACTGGAACATCTCTTAAGCCCGCTAAAGCGCCTGCGTATCCCCGTTCAGGATATAGCCGTCATGGTCTCCATGGCCCTGAGATTTGTTCCTACATTTCTGGAAGAATACGACCGGATTAAAACAGCCCAGACAGCCCGTGGCGCCTGCGTGGAAACGGGCCGTTATGATCGAAAATTGAAGTCTCTTGCCGCATTGCTGATGCCCCTTATGACCAGCGCCTTCCGACGGGCCGACGATCTGGCGGAGGCGATGGAAGCCAGGGGTTACGCCCGGGGACCAAGGACAACTCTCCACCAACTGCACTTCGGGTATGAGGAGACATTTGCCCTGATTTTTTTAGGAATTTTGTTTTCGGTTGTCCTTGTGTCCAAATACTGCCTCTAATC
>JBDKVD010000045.1:0-10325 GCA_039679325.1 Smithella sp. | reverse complement strand
AAATCACACAAATGGATTGCCCTTCAGAAGAAAACTTAATTCGATTGAAATTGAATGGAATCCCCGGCATTGCAAAGCTTGATTTCGACATTCCCAATCGGATACTAACAGTCTATCATGATGGGCATATTGAACAAATTGAAAATAGTGTGCTTGAACTAGAATTAGGAGGGAAAAAGATATCTTCTGAACGTACTGACCAGCTAAACCTTCAAAAAGATACTATCCAGAAGAAGTTGCTATGGACTGTTCTGGCTATAAACTTCGCGTTCTTCCTAATTGAAATAGCAACAGGATTAATCTCAAAATCAATGGGGCTGGTTGCAGATAGTTTAGACATGCTTGCGGACTCATTTGTTTACGGAATAAGCCTGTTTGCAGTTGGTGGAACAATAGTTTTTAAA
This sequence comes from Smithella sp., assembly GCA_039679325.1. Taxonomy (GTDB): domain Bacteria; phylum Desulfobacterota; class Syntrophia; order Syntrophales; family Smithellaceae; genus MVRV01. Next base: position 9,921 of record JBDKVD010000045.1, on the reverse strand, counting down.
AACAAAATAGCAAAACTTGCCGGTTACTTTCAAACAACGCTTGCAGTTATCGGCATTATAGAAGTCTTAAGACGATTTTTCGGTACAGAAAAACTACCGGACTTTTCAACAATGGTTATTGTTTCTGTTTGGGCACTGATTGCAAACAGTATTTGCTTGTATTTGCTTCAAAAGACAAAAGGCAAAGAAGAAGCTCACATGAAAGCAAGTTTGATTTTCACTTCAAATGACGTAATTATCAATTTGGGAGTAATTGCCGCGGGCATCCTGGTTAACTTATTAAACTCTAATAAACCAGATTTAATAATAGGAACAATTGTTTTTATCATAGTTATCCGAGGTGCGATACGAATACTAAAAATAGGATAATAAAAGAAGCACCATAAAAATCAATACAGCCGATCGCCTGTATGGCGGAAAACGAGAAATGCTGCATAATTGGGTAAGTGAAAGTTTTTCTCTTCCCCTTACCACACCCCCTTATAACAAAGGGGAACGCCCTTATTACCCCTGTTTTTCTAAATTGATACATTGTCAACTTCCATAATTTATGACATAAGAACGGCAGGCTAAAGACTGAAGGCTGAAGTAAAAATCTTTGAAATGCGTTAGCCTCAAATCGTTACTCCGTCAGCCCGACTACCTATAAAACATGGAGGTTTATATTGCCGGCAAAAAACAACGAATCCACCCATCGTCTTCTTTTATGCATCAATGCCATTTTACAGAAAAAAGCAAAAGATATCGTAGTCCTGAATATCAAAGAAATTTCTGCTTTTGCCGATTACATGATCATTTGCAGCGGTGCAACCGAGCGTCAGAATCAGGCTCTTTGCAGCGCCATTCAACAATATATGAAAAAAGAGAGTGTCCTGCCTCTGGGAGTGGAAGGAGAAGCCTACGGGCAGTGGATTTTACTGGACTATGACGATGTAGTTATTTCCATCTTTCTGGAATCGGTGCGATCTTTTTATGACATCGAAAATTTGTGGGACGTGCCCCGTGCGAATATTGATGAAAACGTCACGGAAATTAAACAGCTGCCCAAAGGAATGTAGTGAGTCTGAGAGAACTTTTGAACGACGTCGGCGACATTATTTTTCCGCCCCAGTGTTTGGCTTGCTCCGAGATTATCAACAAATCGTCAAAACAGGTATTTTGTCCTTCCTGCCTTTCCAAAATCAGACTTATCACCGGCAGTCTTTGTCCGATTTGCGGATTGCCGTTTTTAGACAGCCCTGCCGAAAGCCATATCTGCGGCGACTGTATGCAGAGTCAGCCCTATTATTCCAGGGCTCGTGCTGTGGCAGGTTTTGAATCCATTATTATGGATGTGATCCATAAATTCAAATACGGACGCAATATATCCACAGGCAGTGCTCTGGGCTCTTTTATGGCCGGTTTCTCATTTCCTGATTTCGATTTTTCCGAATATTCTCTATTCATTCCCGTCCCATTGCATATTAAAAGACTAAGAGAACGCGGTTTCAACCAGTCACTTCTACTGGCGAAAGAAATGGGGAAAAAGTATAAACTTCCGGTAAATTTTTCCTTGCTAAAAAGGTGTAATTTTACTTTAACTCAAACCGGCCTGAATAGAGCCGAAAGAGAAAAAAACATTAAAGGGGCTTTTGCAGTCACGGACAAGAATAAAATTGCCGGCGAATGTGTCATTTTGATTGACGATGTTTATACTACGGGATCGACAATCAATGAATGCGCCAGGGTATTGCTTAAGGCCGGAGCGCAAAAAGCAGCCGCCATAACATTGTCCCGCGTAATTCGGAAACCGGCATAATCACAAGGAGTTGTAATGGATAAAATTCTGGACAGACAAATACTCAAAGAGAAACTGGATGCTTTGCGCAAAGAGGGGAAAAAAATAGCCTTTACCAACGGCTGTTTTGATATTTTGCACGTAGGCCATGTCCGCTACCTCCGGGAAGCAAAAAAAACCGCCGACGTCCTGGTGCTGGCGCTCAACAGCGACTCGTCGGTGCGTTCAATCAAGGGCGAAAAAAGGCCGCTGGTTGCTGAAGAAGAAAGAGCGGAAATTCTGGCCGCCCTGGAATTCATTGATTTTGTGACCATATTCGAGGAACTGACGCCGCAGGAACTAATTACTTACTTAAGACCGGATGTTCTTATCAAAGGCGGCGACTGGCCGGAAGATAAAGTTGTGGGCAGAGATGATGTTAAAAAATGGGGGGGACGCGTTATTCTCATTCCTGAAGTAAAAGGTAAATCCACAACAAATGTTGTAGAAAAGATAAAAGAGGTATATAGTTTCAACAAATAAAGTAATTCAAGTATTTTATCGACACTTAATTTTTTCCTTTACAAAAAAAAAACCATTATGTAATAGAGGCAAAAAATAAAAACAGCTTACATGGGGGAGTGGTACCATTGGAAAAACAAACACATTTAAAGCCGGAAAAACTGGAAGTATTTCGTACGATGCTTGTCCAGAAAATCAACGAGTTATTGAGTGAGGCGGGTAAAACTGTTTCGGAAATGACCAGCGGCAAAGAGAATTTTCCCGACCCCAACGACAGGGCATCTCTGGAATCCGACCGCAACTTTGAACTTCGCATCCGCGACCGGGAACGCAAGCTAATCCTGAAAATGCAGGAAGCAATTAAAAGAATTGATGACGGAGTTTACGGCATCTGTGAAGCTTGCGGTGGACCGATTTCCGAAAAAAGATTAATGGCCAGACCGGTTACCACCGAATGCATCGAGTGCAAAACCAGGCAGGAAAAGATAGAAAAGCTCAAAGGCGAATAAACCCGATAAACATAATAACTTAAAAAAACGCTCCGTTTAAGGGGCGTTTTTTGTTGGATATGAACACCTATGTTTATAAACGTTGCTTTAAATATTCCTGCAGACAAGCTCTTTACCTACGAAGTACCGGTTGAATTGCAGGATCATATCGCCGTCGGCAAGCGTGTATTTGTCTCTTTCGGGCGGAGAAAACGTACCGGTTTCATTATTGAAATCAACAATTCCTGTAATCTGGAAAAAGTAAAATCAGTAAGCGAAGTACTGGATGAAGAACCGCTTTTCAGCGAACAGGACCTTCGTTTTTATCAATGGATCACCAATTATTTCATGTACCCTCTGGGCAAAGCACTGGCCGAAATTATACCGGCCGGTTCGGAGAAAAAAGACTTCCTTTGGATTACGCCCTTGCCCGGGACAGAAGAGACTCCCCTTTCCCCGGCGCAAAAAAAGATCTGGGAATTATTGCAGCAATATCCTCAGGGAATTGCTCTTGCCGGTCTTACTAAAATCTGCGGTTTAAAAAATATTTCGTCAACAATCTGCAATCTGCAGTTAGCCGGGCTTTTGCAAATTGACGAAAAGCAGAAGAAGCAACTCGCTCCATTGAGAGAAAAAGTTGTAAAAATCAGCAATATCAGGATTGACGAAGAAAGGTTGACGAGAAAACAGGAAGAGCTCGTATCTTTCTTACAAAAAAGAGGAGAAATGCCTCTGAATGAATTAATCAGTCAGTCCGGCATCTCCAGTGCGGTTATTAAAAAGCTTCTGGATAAAGGAATAATTGAACTTTCGGAAACAGAAAAGATACGTGCCACTGCCGTCGACTCTTTGACCGGCGAAAACAAAATAACGCATACCCTGAATGCTCAACAACAAAAGGCTTTGCGGGAGATTTCCGCGCATCTGGAAAAAAATATTTTTAAACCCATATTGCTGCATGGTGTTACAGGAAGCGGAAAAACCGAAGTTTATTTAAACGCCATTGCCCAGGTGCTGAAAAATGACGGCAGTGCAATTTATCTGGTTCCGGAAATAGCCTTAACACCGCAGTTGGTTTCGCGTATTTCAGGGCGCTTTGGACAGGAGCAAATTGCAATTATGCATAGCGGCATTGCCGAACCAATCCGCTACGACCAGTGGCGGCAAATCAGACGCGGCCGGGTCAAACTGGTGATCGGCGCCCGTTCCGCCCTTTTTGCCCCGCTGCCGAATTTAAAACTGATCATTGTTGATGAAGAACACGACGCTTCCTACAAACAGGATGACCGGCTGTGCTACCATGGGCGGGATATGGCGGTTTTAAGAGCAAAACTTGACCGGGCTGTAGTAGTGTTGGGATCGGCAACACCAGGCATCCGCTCATATTACAATGCCAGAAACAAAAAATATTCCTATCTGGAAATCTCCCGGCGTGTGGGGGATAAGCCGCTGCCTGAAATTGAAATTATTGATATGAAAGCGCAGTCGGCATCACAAGGCAAGCCATCCATTCTTTCCGACAATTTAATTTCCGCAATAAAGATGACTCTGGCGAGACAAGAGCAGGTTTTACTTTTTCTCAACAAACGTGGTTTCGATACATTTCTGATCTGTGCCGATTGCGGTTATAATTTTCGCTGCCCCAACTGTGCCGTATCTTTGAAGAGCCATGCCGCCGAAGGAGTCATCAAATGCCACTACTGCAACTACACACAAAAAGCAATGCCGCTTTGCCCCTCCTGCGGCGGGAGCCGTATTTTAAGTTACGGAACGGGCACGCAAAAGCTGGAGGCTCAAATAAAAAATCTTTTCCCGGAAGCCCGCATCCAAAGGATGGACTCGGATACCACGCAGGCTAAGGGGGCGCAGGGAAAAATACTTCGAAAATTAGAGGGACGGGAAATTGATATTCTGGTGGGAACGCAAATGATCACCAAGGGTCATGATTTTCCTTTCATAACTCTCGTCGGCGTCATATCCGCCGACACATCTCTGAATATCCCTGATTTCCGCGCCGCAGAAAGAACTTTTCAGCAGTTGACACAGGTTGCCGGACGCGGTGGACGTGGCGCCGCACCCGGCAAAGTTATTATTCAGACTTTTAATCCGCAGCATTTTGCTTTAAAACATGTTCGAAATCACGACTATAAATCTTTTTATGCAGAAGAAATAGCTTTTCGCAAAGACTTGAGATATCCACCCTTCAGCCGGATTATTAATCTGCGTTTATCGGCAACAAATAAAGAGACTCTTTTGGATCAGGCAAAGCTCCTGAAAGATACAGCCCAAAAACTATGTGCGGAATACGAAAATAAGATAGAAATAATCGGCCCGGCTGAATCGCCTTTGGCGAAAATAAAAAATCGCTGGCGCTGGCAAATGCTTCTCAAAAGCGAAAATGCCAATACACTGCATCAGCTTGCCCGCAGGTTGATGCAAACAAGGGGAATAAACTCTGTAAGAGTGACAGTGGATGTAGATCCGGAAAATTTTATGTAACAGCGCTTCTAATTCAAGCGCTGCTGGTTGCGCAACCATTATTTAAAATTAAACATTTGCTAATTTCTTGTTTTAAGGTTAAACGCAAATCGAATCATCCAATAAACGAGTTTGAAACAATTAAGGGATAATTTTATGAATAAAGACATCTCTATCTTAGTTGCCGACGACAATGAGCTGATGTCTAATCTCATTCGAGCTATGCTGGAAAAAAACGGTTTTAAAAACATTACGGAAGTTCGGGATGGAACGTCTGCCTTGAACACCGTTAAAGATCAAAAGATTGACCTGATTATCGCCGACTGGCATATGGATGGACTATCAGGAATAGAGCTATTGCAAAAAGTCAGGGCTGACGGTAAAATCGGAAAGACACCATTTATAATCGTATCGGTAGAGGGGCTTGATGTAAGTATCGATACGGCTTTTAAATTCGGTGTGAGCGATTTTCTTTCCAAACCCTTCACTACGAATAACCTTCTCGAAAAGATAACAAAAGTCATGGAAAAATCGTCTTAATTAACCGTAAACATACGTCAGGTGAACCATGAATGTCATCTATATCAACGCCTTCGTCGAAGCAAGCATCAATGTTTTAAAAGTAATGGCTTCCATTAATGCAACAGCAGGCAAACCTTATTTAAAGCAGGATCTCACCGCCCGAGGCGATTTTTCCGGCATTCTCACTTTTTCCGGATCAGTTGCCGGATCTCTGGCTTTGAGCTTTTCCCTCTCCTGTATTTCCCAAATTTTATCCAATATGCTGGGTGAAGATCAGCTATCAACCGAAATGATTGAAAACGCGGCAGGCGAACTGACGAATATGATATCGGGCGATGCGAGAAAAAGGCTGCAAAGCCAGGGCCTTCTGATTTACGCCGACATTCCGATTGTTTTATCAGGTAAAAATCACTTAATAAAACATGTCCTTGACGGTGCGAGCATCGCCATTCCCTTTGAAACCGGCTACGGTGAATTTGTTGTGGATGTAAATATTAAAGAAGTGAAATGAATCAGTCGAAAATCAGGCTAACACAATTAATTAAAAAGAACTGTAAGACAAACAGCTTATTGACTGTAAACAATTATTGTCGTAAAGAGTCCTGCAGCAAATGAAATTATAAAAAACTGTTTTTAGGGATAAAATTGGATCATGGGAGACATTAAAGAACCACTAATGCACCTGGTTGCGGAACTTCCGTTTTTTGCCTGTTTCGAAAAAGCGGAAATCAGCTTGCTTCTGGATGCCGGAAGCTGGGAAAAGGTTGCTCCAGGCAGCCGGATAATTACAAAAGGGGAAATTGATTTTAAAATGTTTGTCCTGGTTCAGGGGCAGGCTGAAGTTGTTCTTCATGAAAAGGTTTTAGCAGTATTAGCCACCGGAGACATCTTCGGGGAAGTCGGGTTGATGGGAGCTCCCCGTATGACCCACGTGGAAGCAAAAACAGATTGCCTGCTTCTGTCATTTGACGCTGAACAACTCAACAACCTTCCTTTAGAGCTGCAGGTTATATTTCTAAGGCAAATTTTATTTGCTACGTTTGCCCGTCTACAGAAAATCAATCAATGGGATTGGCTGCGCCTGCATCCCCGAAATCCCTCCAAATGACGTGCAGCAGTATCGAGGCTTAACCATGGATGTCTTCTTTTATGAAGCATTTGCAGAAGAAGCAAAAGCATTGAAAGAACTGCTGGGCAATTCCATTACATTTGATTTAACTTCTCAAACAATACAGGAAGTCGGCCATTCAACGCCGCCTGCCCGCATCATAAGCATCAGAACACAGTCGGTTGTTCCCGAAAGCTGGGCGGACAATATTGACGGCATTCTCAGCCGCAGCACCGGCCATGATCATCTCACGTCATACCTGACAAAAATACAAAAACATCTTCCCTGCGGCTATCTGGAAGAATACGCGACACGCGCGGTTGCCGAACAGGCGATAATGTTGATGATGACTCTGCTGAGGAAACTTCCACAGCAGATGCGCCAGTTTTCCTCATTCAACCGGGACGGTCTTACCGGAATGGAATCTGCAGGCAAAAATCTGCTGGTTGTCGGTGTCGGGCGCATCGGCAGTGAGATCGCCTCTATCGCCGGTGGTCTCGGTATAAACGTAAAGGGGGTTGATCCTGTCGTCAAACACCCCCGTATAGAATACATTGATAAGCGGGAGGGAATCCGCTGGGCGGATATTGTAATTTGTGCCATGAATTTAACACAGGAAAACACGGGGTACTTTTCTTATGATCTGCTCAGGCATGGTAAAAAAGGAATTATTTTTATCAATATTGCCCGGGGTGAACATGCCCCGACTGCTGATTTGCTGAAGCTATTAGAGGAAGGACACCTGGGCGGCCTGGGGCTTGATGTTTATGAAAACGAATCCACAGTCGCCGTTTGTCTGCGCAAACACACGGCTTATCAATCGAGGGAAGCGGAAATCATCCGGGAAATGATGAATTACCCCAACGTCATCTTCACGCCCCACAACGCCTTTAACACTTTGGAAGCAGTTCAACGCAAGGCGCAGTTCACCATGCAACAGATAACGTACTTTCTTGAACATCATGATTTTAAAGTAAAACTTTGATGCCTGAATAGTTAAGTGATGTTCATCGCCATTAATTTTATCGAGTCACAAAACAGGACATCCATACTTTTATCGGAGACAATGCGTTCAACAAAACCCAGACCAAATACGGAATGATTGATTACATCCTTGGCAAGATATTGATCGTGAATGGAATAATCCTTTATAGTCACTGAACCGTCCATGTTACGATTTTTCGTATCCCACTGCAGTGGAGCATCATTAACTTTAACAGCATTCGTCTTTTTCTCTGTTTTTTCTTTACGAGCAACTGTTTTACTCACGGCTGCTTTTTTTGCAGCTGGTTTCAGAGGGTGGTATTTATGCTCTGCTTTGCAGGTATTACATTTGACCTTACTTACAGCTCCATCAACCTTGAACAATATAACATGTGAAAGTACCAACTTACACTTCGAGCAATATGCATCGATATATTCGCCAATTTTGGGCACTTGAATCTCCTTCGCATTTATTATGATACCAAATTGCATTCTTGGCCTAACTTTGTTAGCACAGCCTGCCCCGGTGCAGGCCGGAGTCGTCGGCTTCCTCAACGTATAAACCGTACACCTGCGGGGCCTCCTCGAGAACTTTAAACAACTTCCATATTCGTCATTCCGGACTCTTAGCCTGACGTATGCCGGGTGACCCGGAATCCAGGCGTCGTCCCCGCGAAGGCGGGGAACCAAACCATTTTTTACTGGACTCCTGCTTTCGCGGGAATAACAGAAGTAGTTTTATGCTTTTTTCAAAGGTCTCTCCTACTTGCCGAAGCTGATGCTTTGAATGCAACTTGGTATGACAAGTCATCGCGTTTTGACTGCCGGACCTTAGAACAAGTGATCTTGTATGTCAATTGAAGAATGAGCTGATCAACAATGTATGACTTTTTACGAAACCATCATGTATGATGAACTCGTAAAAAGTCGGCCACTTGGTCATTGCGAGGGACGAAGTGACGACGCAATCTAATAATATTAATGTGTTACAAGCCATGAGATTGCTTCGCTTCGCTCGCAATGACGGCGAAATGGACTTTTTACGACACCATCATGTATGAGATTTTAAAATTTGAAACCGATTACGACGGCAAAACTGCCGATAATAGCGGATATATTGGCAATACCACTGAGCTGCCCCAGTATTCTGTCGGTTTTTCCGTCGCGGGCCAGCTCCATACCAATACTTTGATTCGTGGGCAAAACAAATGCTGGGCGATGCTGAAAATAAAAAGCCAGATCAGCATTACAGCAAAACCAGGCGAACAAATACTGATTAAAAGTTCCTATCAACAATACTCCGGGAAAATCCAAAAACAAACATTACTGCTAAAAAAGCTGCAAATCCCGGGGAATGCTGATCAACCTTTTAATTTTAAAGTCACACTATAAAATATGACGACCTCGTAAAAAGGCCGGATGCTGCGTTGCGCTTCATCCCTCCCCGTGTCAAGCACGGGGCAGGCTATGCGGCGTACGCTAAGTACTCCTCATTCCTCGGCATTCGCGCGTCTTGCCTGCGACCTCGCGTGCCCTTCAGGGTATTTTACGAGGTCGTCTGAAAATTGTTAATTTCACGACTTTTTACGAGACCATCAAATATTGATCAAAAATATTTTTCCTGTCGATGAAATCAAGCATTGACGACTTTTTTGTTTTTAACTATTTTTTCATCCAATCCTGATAATGCAGGATAATTCTATGAATTGCATTATCCATCATATGCATAGTACGTGAGACGCTGTCCACGGCCTGCTGATGTTCAACAACGGTAGTGAAAACGGCCTGAAATTCTGCAAAAAGCCACATTTGCCTGCGCATCAATACCAGTGCATAAATGGCCTCATGCAGAGGAATGTTTTCATCATAACAAGTCTTTGCATATTTGAGAAGATACGCCTCTGCCTCTTCATACGTACTGACTGACATCAGCCTATTTCTTAACTGGTGATAAAATTCAACAGCCCTAGGAATCAACTTTTCTGCAGGCACGTTATGATACGAAGGTGTCCGTTTATTTTTTTTAACTTCCACCACCCACTCTTTGGCAATCTCTTCCGCAT
>JBDKVD010000044.1:0-2680 GCA_039679325.1 Smithella sp. | reverse complement strand
AAAAAGATGTGATGGAAAAAGAGCGCCGATGATTCATCGGCGCTCTTGAAAAGACAATCAAAAAAACTGCATACTACTATTTGTAGTTAGATACATGCTTAGGCCGGTTAAACATAAAGGCAATGATAAAACCGATCAGCAGACAGCCGGCCGCCGTATATACAGACTGCTGTTTGTTGAACTCGGCAAACACAAATCCGCCTACAACACCGGCTGCGCCCCATGCCGTCAGCAGGAAACCATAGATCTTGCCGATGTTGGTCGGACCAAAGGTATCCGCTGCGAAAGCCGGCATAACGGCAAATCCACCGCCCAGACACGCGAGGAGATAACACGCGATAATTGTGAAGATGAGTACGCTGGTGATTTGGGGAAGTGCAACATACAAAATTGCCTGCGTCAGGAACATGACCATATAAACGCCTTTGCGTCCGATTTTATCGGATACGGCAGCCCAGAAAAGGCGTCCCAAACCGTTGAAAATAGAGGCTGTGGCCAGAACGCTGCCACCCAGAACGGCCAGTTTGGCCGGATCATCAATGCCCTGGGCAAGTTTGATAACTTCCTGTGCCATTGGAGAAAGTTTGGACAAAAGGCCCATACCGGCGGTGACGTTCAAAAAGAGCATAACCCAGAGCATGTACCATTGGCGAGTTTTCTTCGCTTCGGCCCAACCGAAAGAATCGGCGGCGCTGACAGCAGTAGCTGCAGGTGCGAATCCTTTGGGAAGCCAGCCCGCAGGCGGATTTTTCAAGGTAAGAGATGCCATTACACTAAGGACCAGATAGACAACACCCAGAAGTAAAAATGCGTTGGCTACACCGACTTTGTTGACGAGACCGGGAGCAAGCAGGCCGATGAAGAAAGCACCGAAACCGAAACCCATAACGGCAAGACCGGTGATCAAACCGCGCTTATCCGGAAACCAGCGGATAAGGGTGGCGATGGGTACAACATAGGCCAGACCGTTGCCGATACCGGCGATGAGGCCATATCCGAATAAAAGAAACCAGAAATTGCCGACATACAGAGCAATTCCGCCCAACAAAACGCCTGCACCATAAAAACAGGTGCCCAGCGTTGCAACAAATTTGGGCCCTTTCTTATCCACCAACGTACCGCCAAATGCGGCGGAAATACCGATAACACCAATGATCAGCATGAAAACGCGAGAAACCATTTTCACTTCCCATCCCTGTGCAGCCGCTATGGGTTTGACAAAAACCGACCAGGCGTAAACCGTGCCCAGGATAAGCATGATGACAACGCCCGCGATGGCCAGAAACCATCGCTTACTTTCCAAATTTTCATTAGCCATAATTAATTCCTCCCTTGCTTTTCCTAAAAGACTAAAAATGAACTTTTTGACATTCTAAAAATATTTGCATGAATAAGACAAAAGATTTTTATCATGTCGTAAACAAACGCAGCCTTATACAAAAAAAATATGCCCCTGACAAGGCATATTTAGCAGAAGCCATCATATAATAATGGATTACTGAATTCATGCAGTAATATATTGCAGGAAACTTTCTGCTTACGTGCCGAATAAGATTCCATCAGAGTTGTTAAAAGGAAATACTCCGATTTACAGTTTATTTATAATATCCTTTTCATCCGGCGCCTGATCGTCCAAAATCGGGGCTTCCAGCAGATGGCTCGGCAGGAAAAATTTGTTGGCGATGATTGTCGGTATCACGGCACTGGCAATGACAGCCCCGACAATGAAGGAATACTGTGCTTGTGTAACTATGTTATGTGATAATCCAAACAGTGCGGAAATAGTTCCGAATGTCAAACCGGTGGACATGAGCAGCGTGTAATACCATTTTTCTTTTTTATCTTCCCGGAAACGATGAATAGCCGGATACAGACCAAATATCTTGGATGCAACTTTTCCACCAAGCAGCACAAGAAAGATAACGGGTGCCGAAAGCAGTGCTTGGACGGACACAAGGGCGCCGGCTCTGAGAAAGTATAGAGGGGTCAAAAAGCCAACGGTCAAAGTTCTCAACCTTCGAACAAAATGTCCGTCCTTTTCCATCGTTTTGGCCATTACCATTCCGAGGATATAGGCAGGCAGTACCGGTTCACTACCGGACCACAACGCCAGCACACTCATCGCAAGCAGGATGAAAAGCGCCCATTTTGCACGAATGGCAGCGGTTTTATATGCAAAACGACGAATGATAAAGACCGTTATCGGACGCAAAATAAAAATCAAAAGGATCGTTACCGCAATGAATATTACTGTTTTATATGTAAAAGGTGAAAATATCAGACCCAGTGCGATGACGGTTCCCAGATCATTGACAAAACAGGCACCCAAAATTCCCTTGCCGAATTCGGTTTTATTAAATCCGTATTCGAGCATGACGGCGTAGACAACCGCCATGGAGGTTGTGGAAAGCGCAATCCCGCACAACAGACTTGCCCGGAGGTTCCATCCAATAAGATAATATGCAATCAGGGAACAACCGATAAAGGGCGCAAAAAATCCGATTAATCCAATTACGGATACTTCCTTGATTTTGGTTTTCATGACGTCGGGATTGAGCTCTGCGCCGGCGAGAAAGGTCAGCAAGACGGCGCCGAGGCCGGTGCAGAATTTTAACCAGTCGGCATGGAGAGATAATTTATCAAAATAACCAAGCTTAAAAGCGGCATAGCCGATGATTGA
>JBDKVD010000043.1:0-27226 GCA_039679325.1 Smithella sp. | reverse complement strand
AGATTTATGAATTTCTTGAAGTTGCGGTCAACGAACAGCTGATCCATATCATAAGACCTTAATTAAACATGTTAATAGTCCCATTGTGCGTTTGCGTGTCCCCCGCTGGCGGGGGATTAAGGGGGTGGATATTTTTGAGGCAGTTATATATTCATAAGTTAAATCGACACTGCTTTCCACCTCCGTCCCGATTCCTTATCGGGCCACCTCCGCCAGCGGAGGATAGAGAAGGAAACGTTGTATATATTTAATTGCCGAAGTAATATTAGGACATTTCTGAATTGGCTGGACATCGGCCAATATTTTCTTGACATACAATTCCGCGTTTCATATACTTTCCCCCGCAAAACGAAGTTCTTATCAAAGAACACATTGGTGAATAGCAGGGGTGGCCGAAAAGAGCCTGAGATTATACCCTTTGAACCTGATCCGGATAATGCCGGCGTTAGGGATTGGCGGCTGCAAAATTAATTTAAGCCATATCCTGTGGTCAAAAGGGCGTGGCTTTTTTTTGATGTAAGGGACAATCTCGTTCGAAAAAACGAGTAGCAGGTGCTGGGCTTTTAAACAAAGGTAAAAAAACTGGATTGCCGGATACACTGAAGGGCACGCGTCAAGTCCGGCAAGGACAAAAGTGCATAATAGAGAATAACTATGAATGAAAAAATAATCATAATAAGCAACGGATGGCTGGGTGATCCCGCTTTTTTCCGGGAGCGGGCAGCGGCAATGGGCAGCTTTCTGACAATTTGCTGTGACGGCGGCATTCGCTATTTGGAGCGATTGAATATTCATCCGGACATGATTATGGGGGATATGGACTCGGCGGATGCCGCCGGGCTGAAAAAATTCTCCGCTGATGGAGTTAAAATATTAAAATATCGACCGGATAAAGATGCCACCGATACTCAGCTGGCCCTGGAATGCGCCTTGGGAATTAAGCCGGAATCAATTGAAATATGGGGTGCGTTGGGCGGCAGGATTGATCATGCCCTGGCCAATTTGTTTTTGCTGAAACTCGGTGGAAAAGCAGGAATCAAAACCAGTTTGGTGGATGAATACTGCGAAATTTTTGCCGTCGAAAAAGAAGCATCTCTTCACGAGGCGTCAGGGCAGACTGTTTCTCTATTTGCTTTAGATTCCAAAGCGGAAGGTGTATCACTGAATGGTTTTAAATATCCCCTGGATAACGAAATACTGGAAATGAGCAGTTCACGCGGCATCAGTAATGTTATTGTCGATTCTCCGGCTACGATTCGTGTCAATTCCGGCAGTGTTCTGGTTGTCAGGTACTGGCGGAAAGATTTTTTCCCGGAGGCTATATAAAGAATGCAGCCGATTAAAGTATTGTGCATCGGCGGATCGGATTCCAGCGGCGGTGCCGGTATTCAGGCGGACCTGAAGGCTGTGAGCGCCTGCGGCTGCTATGCGCTGAACGTTATTACGGCGGTAACGGCGCAAGATACTTTCGGCGTGCAGGGCATATTTGAAATCAGCAGCGAATTTGTCGCCAAACAAATGGAAGTCGTGTTGAACGACATTGGGGCTGATGCCGTGAAAACCGGTATGCTGCTCACAGCGGGCATTGTCGGAGCCGTTTCGAGAATGATCAAAGAATATAATATTGAAAAATTGGTTGTCGATCCGGTAATGCTGGCCAAAGGCGGGCGGAATCTTATGCTGGCGGCAGCGCGTCAGGCTTTGGTGAAAAAGCTGCTTCCTCTGTCCATGGTTGTTACTCCCAATGTTCCCGAGGCGGAAAAATTGGCCGGAATGGAAATCAAATCTGTTGCGGCAATGAAGAAAGCGGCGCGTATCATCCATAAGCTTGGAGTGCAAAATGTTCTGATTAAAGGCGGCCATTTGCCGGAGAATAAACAGAAGGATGTCATTGATATTCTCTTTGACGGGAAAAATTATTCGGAATATTCTTCGCCGCGTATTGATTTGCCTGAATCTCATGGCACCGGTTGCACTTATGCTTCCGCGCTGGCGGCAGGCCTTGCTCTGGGAAAAGATTTGGCAGTTGCAGCCGGGGATGCGAAGGCGATCGTTGTCTCGGCGATAATGAATTCCGTAAGCCTGGGAGCGGGACATGTATCAGTCAATGCTCTGGCGGATAAATTGAGAAAGTAAAAGAGCTCGCAAACAGTACGTGCAACAATTGAAAAATAACTAAACGTCTTAGGTTCCGTAACGCAACAGTTATTGCGTTATAGAACATTAATAAAGGCGGTGTATTTGGAGGAAAAATGACTCAACTGGAAACAGCCCGTTCAGGGCGAATCTCGGAAGAAATGAAGGCTTGTGCCGAGGCGGAAGGTGTGACGCCGGAGTTTATCAGGCAGGGAATAGAAAAGGGAACAATAGTTGTATGCCGGAATATCAATCATTCCGGCATACAACCACTGGCTATCGGGGAAGGTTTGCGCACGAAGACAAATGCCAATATCGGAACGTCAAAAGATCATACCGATGTGGAATTGGAATTAACTAAACTCAAGGTTGCCACTGATGCGGGCGCCGATGCTGTCATGGATCTTTCCACCGGCGGCGATCTGGCGGCGATCAGGAAATCCATTATGGAAGCGGCGAAAGTAGCCATCGGGACGGTGCCGATTTATCAGGCCGCCTGTAAAATTATTGCCCAGGAGAAAGCTATTGCGGAGATGACGGCCGATGATATGTTTGATGTGATTGAAGAAAACGGGCGTGACGGTGTTGATTTTATTACCGTGCACTGCGGGGTAACTCGACAGAGCGTCGCCGCGATTGAAGAACAGGGCAGGGTTTTGGGTATTGTCAGCCGGGGTGGATCAATGACGGCCAACTGGATGGCCTGCAATAATCAGGAAAATCCTTTATATGAGCAGTATGACCGTTTGCTGGAGATTGCAAAACGATACGATATGGTTTTAAGTCTCGGAGACGGCCTGCGGCCGGGAGCGATTGACGATGCCACCGATCGCGGGCAATTGCAGGAACTGATTATTTTAGGAAAACTGGCCCGGCGCGCACGCGAGGCCGGAGTGCAGGTAATGATTGAAGGACCGGGCCATGTTCCCATCAGGGATATTGAAGCGAATATCAAGCTGCAGAAGAAAATTTGCGAGGGAGCTCCGTTTTATGTTCTGGGGCCGCTGCCGACAGACATTGCTCCGGGCTACGATCACATTACATCGGCCATCGGCGGGGCAATTGCCGGAGCAGCCGGCGCAGATTTCCTTTGCTATGTAACTCCTGCGGAGCATTTGCGTCTGCCGACATTGGATGATGTCCGGGACGGCGTGATTGCCGCGCGCATCGCCGCGCACATAGCCGACATTGCCAAGGGCATACCCGGAGCAAGGCAGCAGGATCGAAAAATGTCCGAATATCGAAAGAACTTTGATTGGCAGGGGCAGGTGGATTTGTCCATCGATCCCCCAAAGGCGGGCGCGCTGTTAGAGAAAAGTAAAAGCGCCGCGGATGAAGGTTGTACGATGTGCGGCGAGTTTTGCGCCATCAGATTAGGAAGGAAATGATATTTTCGTAAAACGCGGGCTCAGAATTTGACTTAAAAAGATGCTTTAAGGGATGGGGAATTGCTGAAGCCGGATATTAGAGACAACAACAACGTCATTCGTCGGCAGGCGGTGGAAATTGTCCGCAGGCTCAGGCGAGAGGGTTTTGCTGCTTATTTCGTCGGCGGTTGTGTTCGCGATTTTATCCGCAAAGTCGTTCCCGACGACTATGATATTGTTACATCCGCTCTTCCCGAACAGGTGATGGAGATTTTTTCCCGCACAGTCGCGGTAGGTGCAAAATTCGGCGTCGTGGCTGTTGTTATCAATGGTCATCCCTACGAAGTGGCGACGTTTCGCAGCGACGATGCCTACGTTGACGGGCGCAGACCGTCCAGTGTTCATTTCTCCGATTCCCGTGAAGATGTGTTCCGGCGGGATTTCACCGTAAACGGTCTGCTGATGAATCCGGAAACGGAGGAGATCATTGATTATGTCGGGGGCCGTGAAGATATCGAGAAAAAAATAATCCGGACCATCGGCGATCCCGGCAAACGCTTTAATGAAGATTATCTGCGGATGCTGCGGGCGGTTCGTTTTGCCGCTAATCTGAATTACGAAATTGATCCCGCGACAAAAGACGCCATAGCGAGGTGTTCCGCAAAAATAACTCAAATCAGCGCCGAACGTCTGCAGGAAGAACTCAATAAAATACTTACCCGTCCCGGAAGCCGTCGTGGTTTGGAACTGCTGGCCCGGACAAAGCTGCTGCAGGAGATTCTGCCGGAAGTGGATCGTTTGCAGGGAGTTTTGCAACCGCCGCTTTTCCATCCGGAGGGTGATGTCTGGCAGCACACTCTGCTGATGCTGGATCTGATGCCGCAGAACATGGCACCGGCCGACAAGCGCCGGTTGGCCTGGGGCGCTCTCTTGCACGATGTCGGCAAGGCTGTGACGCGTACGGAAGATGAAAAGGGAATTCACTTTTACGGCCATGTTCAGATGGGGGAAGAAATTGCATCCGGCATTATGCAGCGGTTAAGATTTTCACGTATTGACCGGGAAGTGGTGACGGAACTGATTCACTGCCATATGGTCTTTATGAATGTGCAAAAGATGCGCAAAGGCAGGCTGAAACGGTTTTTGCGCATGCCTTGTTTTGACTTGCATCTGGAATTGCACAGACTGGATTGCCTGGCCAGTCACAGCATGCTGGACAATTATGAATTCTGCAAAAATCAGCTGCAGCATCTGGCCCAGGAAGATTTGCATCCACCGCGTCTGCTTACCGGCGATGATCTGATAGCACTCGGTTTTCCTCCGGGGAAACTTATGGGAGAGATACTGCGGGCTCTGGAAAACATGCAATTGGAAGGAATGATTGCTACTCGCGAAGAAGCGGAAAAATTCGTAATTGAGGAATGGAATAAGCGGGCAGCTATGGAGTAGCTGATCTTCACGTATTCAGGAATCGATGATGAAAGATATTTGTCAAAAAATAATACTTTTATTGCTTGTTGCTCTGCTGATCATTTCCTGCCAAAGTAAAGCGCCGCGCGTGAAACCGACGCCGCCACGTCCTTCTGCAAAATCATTGCAACTGATGGGTTATACAATTCAGGCCGGTGCCTTTGCCAATGTCCAGAATGCCGTCCGCCTGACGGAAACGCTCAAGGATCAAGGACTGGATGCCACCTATTTTTTGGCGCGGGATGGGCTTTTCAAAGTTCGATTCGGCAATTTTGCTACAAAGGAAATGGCCAGACAAAGGGCGCAGCGGTTAAGGGATTCAGGAGTCATCGAAGAGTTTTATATTGTTCAGCCTGAGGATTACGCCGTAGCAAAAAGAAAACGGTACGGAACATATTATTTAAGAAATGCATTAGTCAAGACAGCCCGTGAATTTATCGGAGTCCCTTATCTCTGGGGCGGCACATCACCTGAATCGGGATTTGATTGCAGCGGATTGACCATGACGGTTTATCAGTTGAACGGTCTGAATTTGCCGCGGCATTCCGCAACGCAGTATGATGCGGGCAATCCTATAGACAAACAAAATCTGCAAAAAGGCGATTTAGTATTTTTTGCTACCAATGGCAACGGTAAAGTATCGCATGTCGGTATATATATCGGAAACGACCGGTTCATCCATGCACCGTCCAGAGGGAAGAATATTCGTATTGAGTCCATGTCCTGCAATTTTTTTGCCAAGCGCTATGTTGGCGCGAGAACGTATATGTAAACTTCAAAGTCGATGATAAAAATTACAGCGATGATGATAAAAATTATTTGGTTGAGTTGGAAAAAATAAAAAAATTGATTTTATGTTGCAGTTTTTATTGACCGAAGACAAAAAATAGAGTAAAAACGCGCTAATAATACATAAGAGCATTGCAGTAATAAATTTTAAAATGTAATTTTATCAAAGGAGGCTTTACCTGATGACAGCAACAGCAAAAAAAGTGGCGAAGAAGGCTGCAAAACCCGCAGCAAAGAAAGCAACAGCAAAGAAGGTTGCAAAAAAAGCCGCAGCTAAGAAAGTAGCTAAAAAAGTCGCAGCTAAGAAAGTCGCAAAAAAAGTAGCCAAAAAAGTAACGGCTAAGAAAGTCGCAAAAAAAGTAGCGAAGAAGACCGCTGTCAAAACAGCCAAAAAGTCTGCAGTTAAAAAATAAGTAAAGAGGAAAAAACTTTTTGTTGTTGTAACTCTAAAAAAAATTACTTTTCGTTGGATGTGGTAAAGTATTTTCCTTTGTTGAACCGGTCGTGAATGATTGATCCGGAAATAAGGAAGTAGCCACTGTTTATTAATGCGCCCGAAAATGCAGAAAGCATCGTAGGGCGTTTTTCTTTATATACTAAAAATCGGGATGAGCGAAATACATTGAGCACGGAGTGAGCCGAGCTCCGGAGTTTGTACGGCATTTTGTCTCCTGCCGCCCCGCCGTCGTTTCGTTATCGACTTCAAAAAAAAATTTTTCGCGGAAACCATGCCTGTTTTTTTACTTGCCGTCAACTGAATGAAAAGGGACAACATCTTTATTGACAACTAAAATTTTCCGTCATATAGATAACAAGTAATTATTAATAATCATAAAAAAACTCGACAGCAATATCAGGTGGCAGTGAGATTCATCCGGATATTAAAGAAAGCAGGTATATCAAATGCTGGAGTTAAAAAATTTATATTTTACCGTGCCGGACAGCAACAATGGCAATACCGATGAACGGAATATTATTGACGGCCTTAATTTTAATTTCGAAAAAGGTAAATTTTACGCCATTACCGGCCCCAATGGCAGCGGAAAAACAACCCTGGCCAAACTAATTATGGGAATTAATCCCGTATCACGGGGTTCAGTCTTTTTTGAGGACAAAAACATTTCTAATCTTTCCATTACTGATCGGGCAAAGCTGGGTATAGCTTACAGCTTTCAACAGCCGGCGCGCTTTAAAGGCATCACCTTTCGCGACCTGCTTTCTATTGCTACCGGCATCGAAGAAGAGAAGAAGCTTTTGGAAATCGTTTCCCACGTGGGTATTTGCCCCCTGTCTTTTCTGGATAAGGAAGTTGACGCCAAGCTTTCCGGCGGCGAGATTAAAAAAATTGAATTGGCCATTACTATTGCCGCCGGACCCAAACTGGCGATTTACGATGAACCGGATACAGGCATTGATTTATGGACTATTGGTCCGATGGTTCAGCTGTTGAAAAAAGAGCTTGTTGAACATTTTACGACAACAATTGTTGTCAGCCACAATCGTGTGTTCCTGGAAGCAGCCGATGTTATTTTGATTCTTGATAAAGGGCGCCTGGTTTATACCGGTAATTTGGCGGATGCGCTGCCGCTTTTAACCGATCTGAGTGTGTGCACGTACCATGACAGCTGTGAAGGAGAAGAGAATGCTGGATGCTTTAGATAAAACATTATTAAAAACGGTAGCTGATCTGGAAGAACTGCCCAAAGGGGCTTACAATATAAGAAAAAACGGTAAACTCCTGCATCGTCAGCAGTCGGCAAATATTAATATAGAAACCAACGAGGATGGGACGGGAATTATTGTCACCATCAAACCGGGAACAAA
The DNA here is from genome assembly GCA_039679325.1 of Smithella sp. Taxonomy (GTDB): domain Bacteria; phylum Desulfobacterota; class Syntrophia; order Syntrophales; family Smithellaceae; genus MVRV01. The sequence goes on along the minus strand of JBDKVD010000043.1, from coordinate 19,640 downwards.
GAACGAGTCCGTGCATATTCCGGTTATTTTGAGCCAGGCCGGCCTTTATGATGTGGTGTACAATGCATTTATTATCGGCGAGGAGGCGGAAGTAACGATAGTTGCAGGTTGCGGCATCCATTGCGGCACATCCGCTCCCGAAGGACATGCCGGCATTCACGAGTTTAAGGTTGGTCGGAAAGCCAAAGTGACTTACGTGGAAAAACATTTTGCTACGGGAGAGGGAATAGGTAAGCGGACCCTCAATCCCACAACGAAAGTATTTCTGGAAGAGGGAGCCTCGGCGGAGATGGAACTTACCCAGATCGGCGGTGTTGATGAGGCCAACAGGATCAATGAGGCCGAACTGGGGCCGGACAGCCTTTTGTTGGTTACCGAAAGAGTTTTGACTGACGGCGAGCAGAAAGCCGTTTCCAACAACAATATCATTTTGCACGGCGCAGGCAGCCGAGCGAATATGATCTCGCGGTCGGTTATGAAGGGAAATTCCAACCAAACATTTTATGCCACAATAGAAGCACTCAATAAATGCTTTGGTCACATCGAGTGCGATGCCATTATCATGGATAACGGTACCAATGAGACGATGCCCTCACTTAAAGCCAAACATCCCGATGCCGAACTGACCCATGAAGCATCCATCGGCAAAATCGCCAGCGATCAATTGACCAAGCTGATGAGCCTCGGATTAACATATGATCAGGCGGTAAATAGAATAATTCAGGGCTTCTTAAGATAGATATCTGCTTTATAAATTTCTAAGTCAGCTTAAAGGCGCGAGTCTTGTGTCCGATTGGGCGGTTCCTCTTTTTTTACCGGCTTTGGATAAATTTCATCCTTGGCTATGGACCTTATGACTGGGCGGCGTTTGCACTAAACGGCATATACTAAGTTTTATCACAGCCTGTAAAAAATACCTGAAAAGCAGCTTCTATGAATAATGATGAAATAATAAGTTTTCTGGATACCATTGAAGAAAAAATGATAAATAAGGAGACCCTCGGGTTTTCTCCGGAAGTCCTCGATGTTCTGGATAATGTTGAAGCCGGCAGTCAGGAAATCGAAATGATCAAATTAAAGATCAGCAATGAAATTCTCATGCTCGTTTTCAGTATCGCCAACTCTGCTTATTATAAAAACATCAGGAAAGGGAAAATATCCAGTTTTTATGAAGTCGTAACCAGCTTGGGAATGCATCATGTAAAGGTGATGATAATTATTTTAGCTCTGAAAATTCTGGCCCGGGACGACAAAGAAATGGAAATAATTTTTATCCGGAGTGTAGTCTCGGCTGTTTTTGGAAAAATATTGGCACAGCAATTCGGCATGAGGGAAGATAATGCCAGGAGAGTCGAATTAGGCGGTCTTTTTTCTGAAATAGGGACTATGACTATTCTCTTATATAAAAAGTTGCATGCTTCACATGATGAACGAATTGATGAAACGTTTGTCAAGAAATACCACCCTTATTTAGCGGAAAGACTAATTGAACAATTTTCTTTGCCTGATTACCTGAAACAGGTTGTTTTTTCTCAGAGCATTGTATTGGAAGAAGATTATATAACAATATCCGGTATCACCCGGCTGGCGATTGATTTTGTCGCCGAAAGCTTTTATAAATTTCATAATCAACTGGTTGTGGAAGATCTTTCGCCAACTGTTTCCAGTCATGATGAAGCTGTGTCGCTGGCCAAAATTATTGAACATCAATTTGATGCCGTAGGATTAGGTAAATACCTGCGCATAATAAAACATAGAGAAAGGCTGTTACCCGAATATGAAGGAAGAAAGAAAAAGCAGATCCGGATTTAAAAATTTGCTGGTAACCGGAGGTTGCGGCTTTATCGGCAGTAATTTTATTCGTTATCTCATCGGTAATTCCGAGTTTGGCGGCAGAATCATCAACGTGGATAAATTAACGTATGCGGGAAATCCGGAAAATCTTGTCGACATCGCCCGGAATTTTCCGGAAAAATATATTTTCCGGAAAATTGATATTTGTGATGCCGCTGAATTGGAAAAGGTATTTCTTCAATATGATGTGGATGCCGTTTGCCATTTTGCCGCCGAATCGCATGTGGATCGTTCCATAAAAGATCCAGGGAGTTTCATCCAGACAAATATTGTCGGTACATTTAATCTCCTGGAAATAGCGAAATCCCTCGGCGATAAATTTCAGCTTTTTCATCACGTCAGTACCGACGAAGTCTATGGCAGTCTCGGAGCCGAAGGACTTTTTCGCGAGGATACGCCTTACCGTCCAAACAGTCCTTATTCCGCATCGAAAGCTGCTTCCGATCACCTGGTGCGTGCTTATTTCAAGACATTCGGACTGCCGGCGACAATTTCCAACTGTTCCAATAATTACGGCTCCTATCAGTTTCCCGAAAAACTTATTCCTCTGGTAATTTTGAATGCGACGGAAGGAAAACCGTTACCGGTTTACGGTGACGGGAAAAATGTTCGAGACTGGCTTTATGTGGAAGATCACTGCAAAGCCATCTGGACGATCATGAAATATGGAGATACGGGCGAGACTTACAACATAGGCGGTAATGCAGAGATCGAGAATATTATAATTGTGCAGATGATTTGTGATATTCTCGATGAAATTGCTCCGCAGGCTTCAGGAAAAGCCCACCGGGAACTGATTACGTTTGTTAAAGACCGCCCCGGCCACGATCGCCGCTATGCCATTGACTTTACCAAACTTAAAACTGAACTTGGCTGGTCGCCGCAGGAGTCTTTTAATTCCGGTTTAAGAAAAACAGTAAACTGGTATCTGACTCAAAAGAAATGGGTGGATAATATTAAAACCGGCGCCTATCAGACATGGATAAAAGAACAATACGGTTCCTAAAACGAAATCCGCAGGAGAAATAAATCATGCAGAAAAACTCAAAATCCGATTTGGCTGATACTCAAGACAATTTTATGGAAAGTAAGGATGAAGCGCTTCGTCTTGACGTTAAAACAGATCCGGCAGCCCTGCGCCGACAGGCTCTCTGGTGTGGTGTAAAACCGGGAATGCGTGTTCTTGATGCCGGATGCGGATCAGGTAAAACAACAATGTTGATTCACGAATTAATTCAACCTGGTGGTCATGTTGTTGGCGTGGATTATTCGCCAAGCCAGATCGCTTTTGCTGAAAAAAGCTATGGCGGCCAAGCTGGACTGGAGTTTCACCTGCAGGATATAAAATCTCCTATGGAATGGCTTGGACAATTTGATTTGGTTGTGGTGAGATTTGTCCTGGAGTATTACCGCGTGGGAGCACAGGAGATGGTCAATAATCTGGTAAAAAGTGTGAAGCCAGGGGGATTCCTCTGTCTGATGGATCTGGATTACAATTCTCTCATTTATTACGACATGCCTGAACTGATGCAGTCAACTCTGGCGAAAGTAATAGTTATTCTGGAGGATAAATATAATTTTGATACGCTTATGGGACGAAAACTTTATTCTTTTCTTTATGATGCCGGATTCGAAAATATTGAAGTGGAATTAATGGCGCATAATTTAATTTATGGTGAAATACAAGATAAAGACCGGTTTAACTTAACAACAAAAATAGAGACTGTACTTAAAAAACTTGGAGCCGTATTAAAAGCTTACCCCGGCGGTTACGACCAGTTTAAAAGCGATTTTATGAAATTTCTTCTTGATCCAAGGCGTTTTACTTATACACCCTTACTGCTTTGTAAGGGCGCTAAACCCAAAACCGAATAATTAACTCTTATCGATAATTTTACGGACGGTAAGCAGCAGGTCTTCAGGATGATATGGTTTACTGATAAATCCTGCTGCTCCTATTTTCATCAATTCTTCTATCTGTTGGGGTGTAGAATAGCCGCTGGACATTAATATCCTGGCTCGAGGGTTGATGGAAACCATATCTTCCAAACATTTTTTGCCTCCTCTGCCGGGCATAATCAAATCTAAAACAACCATTTGAATTTTATTCTGTTCGGCCTGATAAATTTTGACAGCCTGTTCACCATTCTCCGCCCTCATTATTTTGTAGCCGTATAAAGTTAAAACGTCTTCACAGATGTCTAAAATACTTCTTTCATCATCAACGAGAAGAATAGTTTCCGTGCCCGTCGGCAATTGTTTCCGCTGCGGCGGTTCTATTACTTTTTTGGCTTTTTTGTCTACCAGGGCGGGGAAAAGAATATGGAAAGTTGTTCCTTTTTTCAATTCGCTTTCGCAACAGATAATGCCATTGTGGCTTTTAACTACTCCGTAAACTACGGCAAGGCCCAGTCCAGTGCCTTTACCGGGGCCTTTTGTAGTGAAGAATGGTTCGAAAATATGCTGGATAACTTCTTCCTCTATGCCGCAGCCTGTATCATTGACGGAAAGTTGAGTGTAACTGCCGGGAGGAATATTAATGCCATTGACGTAGCTGTCTTCAGACAAAACAACATTTCTTGTTGTTATAGTTATGACGCCGCTGTTATCAATAGCGTCGCGGGCGTTGATGATCAGATTCATTATAACCTGTCCGATCTGGTTAGGGTCGGCGTTTATAGGAAAAACATCCTCGGAGAGATTGGTTTTAATGTCAATCATGCGGGGAATAGACTTTACCAGCAAATAATGCATGCTTTTAATTTCATCATTGATGTTGATGACTTTAGAATGGGGCTCTACTTTCTTGCTGAATATAAGAAGCTCTCGGACCAGTCGAATGGCGCGCTGAGTCAATTCTTCAATGTTATTTGAATAAAGTTTTCTCGTGGCATCATCCTGTTTTTCCAGCATCATTAATTGATTATAACCCATGATGGCTTGAAGGATATTATTGAAGTCATGGGCAATTCCTCCGGTTAGCGTGCCGACTGCTTCCATTTTAGATGCCTGCAGCAGTTGAGCCTCCATGTTGCGCAATTTAGTAATGTCTTTTAAAGTGCCCGTAATTCCTATGATATTACCTTCGGCGTCTGAATCCGGAGTGCCGGTAAATGTTACATAATGGGGCAGCCCTTTATTGTCCAGAATAGTGAAATTTTTGTCTCTGATGGTTGATTTATCGGCAATGATTTTTAGGAAGGTATTGATAAAATCCGCGCGATCATCATCCTGGATGAATTCCGTTATATTTTGGCCGCAAACTTCATTCTTACTGTGGCCAAAAATTTCTTTCCAGGCGGGATTAATATATCTAAATTTCCCTTCCCGATCCAGTTGATAAATAATATCAGGCGAATTATTGCTCAAGTTACGGAAACGTTCTTCATTTTCTTTAAGCTTTTTGTGGGCAACGGCATTATTTAAACTGATGCCGATTTGCCTGGCAATACCCATCAGCAAGCTCAGGTCGCTTTGGATCAGGGGCCTTTTTAATTTTGTGCCGTCGACGGCAAAAATACCTTCTGACTTTCCTTCGTAAATAATCGGGATGCAGGTGAAGGTTTTAACGCCTAATTCCTCCATAAATTTCATGCTTTTCTCAGAAAGTTTACTTTTGATGTCAGCTACGTCATTGATCAGGAATGGCTTTTGGTCTCGATAGGTTAAATAAAAAATACCTGTAGATTGAGGGTTCAGGAGATTGAAATCAGTATTTTTTAAAAGTTCTTCCTCCTCAGGCGTGTACCCATAGCCGGTGGTATAAATCAGCTTAGTTTTTTCCGGGTTGGTAAGCATTATCATGCTGCGATTGAATTGCAGATGTTTCTGTAGTGATACTATAATAAAATTTAGTAGTTGTAGTGGATCAAGTATGCTCGAAGCTGCTTCACCGATTTCTTTAATTAATGCTAATTCATTATACCGAATATTGAATTGCTCCATTAATTGATCGCCGATGCTTTGTTGGCTTTCTACTGATTTATTTAATTCTCTTCCGGCCACTTTTTCCGCTATTAGATAGCCAATTGCTGATATCAATGCTAAAGCTAAAGAGTAAGTAATCCAGGAGGGAAAAGGAACAAAAAATAGTAAAATCAAAGAAGCGATAATGCATAAGACCGATGTATAACGGGCTGTTAATTTCCAGATCATTGCCGGTGTTGTTTTCCAGGAAATTATATACCTACATGATGAATCTCCTTTATGTACGCATTCGTTGTGTTCGATTGTCGGATATTTGTTGGTAAAAAACTTAACGAGGCCCTCAAATAAGCCAATCCTGTTTTCGCACTGGTAAGGTTTTTCTTTTACACCCGCTTGTGGAGTTACGATCATTTCCACTTTGTTTGCGGCGATATGGTTTACTTTAAATGCTAGATGTCTGGTCACTGTGGAGCTGATTTTTCCCATCATCCAGTAGGCCATAGAAGGCGTGACGAATCCTGCCGTGTATTGTCTCAAAAGAGACGACGATTTTGACTCCACAACAAAACGCCCGGCTTCACGCGCTATTTGAGGATTTTCCGTATTTTCCTTCAAAAATTCATGAAAGCGGTCAATCTGATTCTGAGTCAGCCAATGTCCCCGATCTTCCAGTTCATGAGGAGAAATTTTTGCATATTCCAATAATTTTTCTACGTTAATATGGGGATATTTCTCTGCCAGCAAATCCATGTATGTTGCGAGGAGAGTACTGTTATAAAGAGGGATATCTTCCATCATTACTTTCCAGTATTCAATTTCATCAGACTATCCATATATATAAGATAATCGTCACTGGCGTACCTTAATTGCAATATCCACAGAGCATATTGTTTTTCTTCAGCAATATTTTGCGACGAAAGATAATCGGAAGGATATATGAGCAGCGGAATCTTTTCCTCTGTAAAAAAACCATATAAATTATAAATTGCCGCCGACAACTTTTCCCAAGGAAGTTTATCCGGTTCCAGGACAATTATTTTTATGCTGTTCAGTAAATCGGATAAGTTTAATCCCATATCTGATTGATTAACGACGAAAAAAGCAAATTGCTGTCCCTCAAAACAAAGGCAATATGTGCGGCAATCCCTCTTAAAACCGGCTTTAGTAAATGATTGCTTAAGACCTTCCGAGGGAATTTCCAGCCCCAGGGCACTCAACAGAAGACCATTGGACGCATTTTGGTAAAACTCCCGTAATTTGACCAAATCTGAAATCAGCGCTTCCCTTAGTTCCCATTGGGGCGGCAGTTTTTCCGTCTGAGGTTCTTTCTTGAAAAGAAGATAGGAAAATATATCCAGAGAACTCTTCTGGGGATCATTCAAATGACGGGCAAATCTGCCGAAAATGCGATTAACAATTTTATTTTCCGGTTGGTAGTAGGTCATTACATGATCCATTTTTGCCGACGGAAAACGGTTATATGAACTGATGTACTGGGTTATCTGCTTTAATACCGAGGGACCCGGCAAGCGGTTCCCCATTCGGCGGGCGGCAAAGTGATGAATTATCCAGGAAGGTTCATAAGCATGAACCAGGGCAATATGTCCATAGATTTTCCCGTTTCTTTCGTACACGAAATGCCGGGCGATGTCCGGATTGTCCTGATACAATTTCCGGTAAGTTTCTTTAAAGGTTTCGCGGTAAGGCTGGAGGTGTTCATACTTCTCTCCATAAATAAAACCTGTATCGAAAAAAAATTCCCACAGCGCATCCATATCCACTTCATTGGAGACCCGGGCATTATTGTCCAGATAAGAACCGAGAATATGGTTGAGCTTGCTGTAGGAATGGACATCCATGTCTACAATCGCCAGTCCGCATTGAACATCGTTATTTTCCTGGTCTTCCCGGCGGTAAACAACTTGGGCGGAGCAATTTATCTTTAAAATTCCGGCATATATTAATGTTATCTCCGGGATAATCATTCCGGGCAGGAGAGTTTCTTCATCTATTTTATCTTTTATGGAAAATCCTGCCGGAGAAATATCAAAAATATCACGCTCCACCGTTCCTTTGAAGAAAGGGTGCTTGAAGGTCATGGAAAAGGAAGGAACGATATGTTGGCGGGGATTTCGCTGCTCCCTTTTTGGAAACAATGCCATCTGGTCGTTCAGAGGTACGAAGACGATTCTGCCATCCGGAAGATCCACGTCATTTCGAATACATTTACAGATACCGGAAAAAAGTTTAACCCCGTTCTTGGAGAGATTTATCAGAACTGATTTTTTTTCATCAAATCCTTTCATTTTTCTGGTGCCGGTCAATTTGATTCCCAAGCCACGGGGAGTGAAATCTATCAACATGCCGGGTACATGAATATCACCCTGGATTACTTTGCAGTTTATATCAGCGCAATGGTAGCGTTTTGTCCGGCGCTTGGTTATAAAATAACATTTTTCCGGAATGGTTATTTTGATTTGATTATTATCTTTACCGATAATTTCAGTTGCCGCCAAAATTGTATTATATCCATCTTCGATCATTAAGTATGCAGGATTGCATTTGTCCAGATCGCCGGGATTGGTTTCCGTGTCCAGTAGGCATGCCAACTCATCTTTTACACATGGTTGGGGATAAGCTTTAACGATGATTTGCTCGTTTGTTATTTCGCCGTTAAAAAGGATAAAGATATGACCGTCGATAAAGTTGATATGGTTCAGTTTGTTAATCAGCTTTTTCTGGGACAAAAACCTTTCGATCCCTCGTTCGTCAAATAATTGACCATGCTTGAAAATGCGCGGCGACGCAAATTGCGATAAATTGTCCCGGGCAGAATCCCCTGTTGTTTTAATATCTATCTCTTTCATCGTATTATCTCCGTTGTTTTATAGAAGAGTCTGAAATACGGATACTATTATATCCTATGATATAATACCTACGGTATAATACACTTATATAGTTTGAGGTATAAGCGCGATTTCTGATGATTGTCAATGACAAAATGGAGATTATTCAGGATTGACGGAGGAAAAACTGATTTTTTAATGATTGTTCGGATATTGGGGCCGGAAAACTGTGATATGGATACACTGATAAATTCTTGCGACTGGAATATTACTCTTGAGCTTTTTTAATAAATTTGTAATTAGTTCGTGCTCATACGGAGCGGATTTGACGACCGGACAGATAAAATACTTTGCAGGTTGAAGAGCAGATGAAAGAAATTTTAATAGCGGTAAGCGGTATAATTTTGTTTTTAATAGGTATTGTCCGGCTTTCCTCAATAACCAGGGAAATTATTGATATACGTATAAAACAATATATAAAATATGCAGCGGAGAGGCCTCTTTACGGCCTTCTTGCCGGCGCAGTTTCGACTGTTTTTTTCCAGAGCTCATCAGCGTCCATAGCATTGACAATAGGTCTGGTGAGTGCAGGCTTGATAAGCTTTTACAGCTCGCTGGCCGTCATTTTGGGTGCAGATATCGGAACAACCTTAACTGCTCAATTTGTCGTATGGAAATTTACTGAAATATCACCTGTGTTTATCTCAGCAGGCGGGATTTTATGGTTGACTGGCAGAGGTGGATGGAAATCCGCCGGCGAGACAATTTTTTATTTCGGCCTGATATTTTTTGGCCTGCAGCTGGTAAACATGGCGGCGGAACCGTTAAAAACATCAACTGCTTTTTTGAATTTCTTCGCTGAAACCAAAAATCCGTTATTCGGCATTACACTGGGTATAGTTGTTACCGGAATTGTTCATGCCTCGGCTATACCCATTGGTATTCTGGTTATTCTGGCACAGCAGGATCTCGTTTTGCTGGAAAACGCCGTGCCGGTCATATTGGGGGCAAATATCGGCACAACTGTGACGGCGCTTCTCGTGGGTGCTGTCGCTACCGTCAGCGGTAAAAGAAGTGCCGTCTCTCATCTGGTTTTCAAGTGTACAGGGGTTCTGCTGTTTCTTATATTTCTGCCGTATTTTCTGCTGTTGCTGAGATCTCTTTCTTCGAGCACGGCCCAACAGATTGTTCTGGCTCACTTTTTACTGAATCTGCTCATTGTATTGCTGTTTGTTTTTTTCTTAAAACCATTTGCCGGTCTGGTGAATAAAATAATGCCCGGCAGCGATGAAATTCTATTGCTCTGGCCGGAGTTTCTTGATCAAACGCATTTATCCGATGCTGAGAAGGCGTTGGATGATGTTCAAAAAGAGCTGCAGCGGGAACTGGCTATGGTGCAAAAAATGTTCCTCAACAGCATTGAAATGTTTACCAGTCCGAAAGAAGGTAAAGAAAAAGATATTTCGTATATCGAAATGGTGGTCAATAATTTACGAACACAAATTGTCAAATTTTTGTGGCGGGTTTCAGCAAGGCATCTTTCCGTAAAACTTTCGCAGAAACTTTTTGCCTATACGGCGATTGCCGATGATATTGAAAGCATTGGTAATCATGTGGTATTGATGACTGATCTGCTCCATCAGAAGACCGCTCGAAAAATCAAATTCAGCGAAAGCGGTGAACTGGAGATAGCGGAAATTATCGGCCTGGTGAATCGGAATATCAATGATGCAACAATAATTATAGCGGATCCTGATGATCAGACAATCCGGGAAGTTATCGGCAGGGAAGAAGTAATAGATATAAAAGTAAAAGATTCCCGGGAAAAACATATCAGGCGGTTTCATAAACGGCAATGCCGCGCCGAGGCCGGACCATTTTTTGTGGAATTACTCATCCATCTGGAACGAATATCAGATCACTGCAACAATATTGCCGAATACGTTGCAGATATAAAAGAGAAGCCACCTGAGGTGAAAGTGCCGATAGACAGGAGAAAGCACGGCAGGCGGTTTACTGATAAGTTGAGGAAACCGACAACTTAAATGATCAAAATCAGGAGTTTCCGAAAACAATTGGTAACGGTGATTAACGAGCATAAAAATTGAGGTTTGCTCTATGATGAAATCATTCTGGCTTTGTTTTGTCCCGCTTTTTGTTGCCGTAGATGCTATTGGTTTATTACCGCTGTTTATCAATCTTACCGAAGATATTGAGCCTCAGAAAATCCGGCGTATTATTTTACAATCAATGATTACGGCTTTGATTACGGCATTGATATTTATTGCCGTAGGTACGGCGATTCTCCGTTTGCTCGGCGTCACGGTTGCCGATTTTATGGTCGCCGGTGGAACGCTTCTTTTCGTAATTTCCATCAGAGATATTTTTGCGACGGACAAAAGGTCTTATGCTGCTGATCCGGAAATTATAGGCGCAGTACCGATAGGGGTGCCGCTGATTACCGGTCCGGCGGTGCTGACAACATCCCTGTTATTGATTAATGAACACAGCCTGTTTATTACTGCGGCGGCAATCAGCGTCAATATATTAATTGCCGGAGGTGTTTTCTATTTTGCTCCTTTTATCAACAGGGCGTTGGGAAAAACAGGCTCCAAAACGGTGTCTAAAATCACGAGTCTGCTTTTGGCGGCAATTGGTGTAATGATTGTGCGTCGCGGCATTGCCGCCTTTATATCCCAGGGTATTCATTTTTAAGCCTGAAGGCAGGCATGCTCCGGTTAGAAAAAACGGTTCAGCTAAGGTAATTCCATTTCTAAATCAAGCGCTATCTTTGTTGGCGTCGTCGTCGGCTTCTTCAACGTATGTATAATACGCCTCGTCGCCTCCTCCTAGCCGCCGCGATATCATCATTGATTTAGAAATGGAATAAGGTGTTGTTATGTTAAGTGTGGAGCAATTTCGTTACGATGCCGATAACTTCTCTTATGTGATTTATGGAAAAAAACAGGCCATGATCATCGACGGCGGAGCCTGGCGGGAAATCCTCGCGTTTTTAAACAACAACTCTCTGTCGCCGGAGATTGTAACCAATACACACGGACACTATGACCATACATCAGGTAATGACGAGTTGCGGAAACTCACCAAAGCCCAATTTTGGGATTTTGCCGCTTATTCTGAGGACAGGGAGATTCAACTCGAAGGTGAGAAAATATTTGTTTGGCGGACTCCCGGACACACTTTTGATTCTGTCTGCTTTTACACAGGTCGATCTCTTATTTCCGGTGACACTCTTTTCAACGGCACTATTGGTAATTGCTTTTCCGGTGATCTGAAAAGTTTTTATTTTTCCATCAAGCGTTTGATGACTCTTCCCGATGATACGATAATATATGCCGGCCATGATTATGTTAAAGATTCACTGGCCTTTGCAAGGCGGCTGGAGCCGGACAATAAGAATATTGATAAGTTCGGGAAATTCTATGATTCCGGTCATGTCTGCTCGACAATGGCGGATGAGCGCAGAATTAATCCTTACCTGCGGTTTAATGAAGAATCTATAATCAGACTTCTGAAGAAGAGAAGTCTTCCCTGTGCTACGGAATGGGAACGCTGGAAGTCACTGATGTCGATTGAATGAAGCAGGATACGAAAAAAAAAGATGTATTGACAACAACATATTTTTACTTTAGGTTACGCTCACAGTTTCTGATACCATTTTTGGAGATAAAATAGTGAAAGATATTGGCTCTTTAGATTTAGGCGGGAATTTTCATGGCAGCCTCATCGGCATGGTTCTCGATGCAGGGTTCATGGTTAAAATTGTTTTGCTTTTACTCCTTGTCTTTTCTGTCGTTTCCTGGGCGATAATTTTCCTGAAATACAGATATTACCGGAATATTAAAAGAGAAAATGAGCTTTTTCATGAAGATTACATGAAGAGCACCAAGCTTTCCGATATTTTACCGGCAGCTAAAAAATATAATTATTCTACGACGGCGGAAGTTTTTCGCATCGGCTATTCAGAATTAACAAAAAGCAATAAACCTTTTAAAGAAGGAGCGTCCGGCAACAGTGAGATCAGTCTATCCTCTCTGGATAATGTAGAGAGGTCTTTGAATAAGGCCTGTAATTCCGAAATGACCAAACTAGAAAGTGCTTTGGGTTTTTTAGCAACAACCGGTTCGGCCAGTCCGTTTATCGGTCTTTTTGGTACCGTCTGGGGGATTATGGATACATTCAAAGGAATCGGCGCCCGCGGATCGGCGACTCTTGCTGTTGTTGCACCCGGTATATCTGAAGCTCTGATTGCAACTGCCGCAGGACTGGCCGCCGCTATACCGGCCGTTATTTTCTACAATTATTTTCTTAACCGCTCTAAAATAATGGTTCAGGAAATGGACAATTTTTCCGCTGAATTTTTAAATATTGTCGAACGTTACCTGTTACGAAAATAAATAACTGCTTCTTTATCTAGGGATCTTTAAATATGCGCTTTTCACGCAGGCGAAATAATCAGGACAAGGCACTTTCGGAAATTAACGTTACTCCGTTAGTTGACGTCATGCTGGTTCTTTTAATCATTTTCATGGTTACGGCTCCGATGCTTTCCATGGGCATCGACGTAAATCTCCCCCGTGTTAAATCAAAGAGTGTCGATGTCACTGAAGAAAAGCTGATCCTGACTGTTAACGAAACCAAGGAAATTTATTTAAACAAGGTAAAAATACCGCTGGGTGAACTCGATTCCAAGCTGGAAGCTATATTTTCCAGCAGAATCGATCGCGAGGTTTTCCTGCGGGCAGATAAAAATGTGCCTTATGGTTTTGTTGTTGAAGTTATGTCGGAAGTGCGGAAAGCCGGCGTTGATAAGCTTGGAATGATTACGGAGCCTCCTGAGGATAAAAAATGACGTTCCCGATGTTTAACAATGGGTACAGTCATAAAGATCCAAATTTCTACAACATGCTCCTTCTTTCCCTGGTTGTACATTTTATAGCAATCACTATTGTCCTTTTTTCTGTTTCCTCTGCGCCAAGGCATTTGACCTTCGGGCCTGTCTATTCCGTTTCGCTTGTTGGTCCTGAAGGTGTCTCATCAAAAAGTCAGGGATCATCACCACTGGTTAAAGAAATTGAGCAATCTGAAATAGCCGGTGACTCGGCAAATTCTTTTATCTACAAAAAACAAATCAGCAGATCGGCTACTGCTCCGATTAAAAAAGAAGAAACAGACAGGGTGAGTATTGAAAAGGCTATAAGCGCCATCAAAAAAAAAGAACAGGCGGCGCAGGGGATGTCCTCTTCTTCCTCGCGGACCAATTCCGGAGATCGCACTGGCAGGATGGCAGCGGGCGGGGGTGCATCGGGTGGAGCAGCATCAGGTGGAATGGGAGGGAGAACAAGTGATTACGCCGGCTTCGTTTCATCCCGAGTGCATAGTAACTGGTCGATACCACTGGAATTAAAACCACGGGGCAACATAGTAACCATTATCGAAATAAAAATCAGACGTGATGGTTCATTGGCCTACGCCGGATTTGAAAAACGTTCCGGCAACAGTATTTATGATGATTCCGCCATGAAAGCTGTAAAGAAATCGGCGCCGTTTCCACCTCTGCCCGCAGGATATCCCTCCAGCACTATGGAAATAGGCATACGTTTTCACCCTTCGCAATTACACTGATTATCAGGAAAGGCAAATAATCCCACATGAAAAAGAGTTTTCTGTCAATACTGGTTGCCGTATTCATTTTTTTATCTTTGTTCAGCGGCAGCGATGCGACAGCTAAAGTGTATATTGATGTCGATTCACCCAACTTTCAGCTTTTTCCCATAGCCATTTGTGATTTTAGCGTTGCCGACGCCAATACCGCCCATAAATCCAGTAATTTAGGCATCGTTCTTGCCGACGAAATAAAAATATATTTGAAAATGACAGGATTCTTTAATCCGCTTAATAAAAAAAGTTTTTTGGACGATAAGGGTATTGATTCTGTCGTTTTTACCAATTGGGTGATGATTGGGGCCGATTATCTGGTAAAAGGAACTGTTAAACAAAGCGAAAAGGAAATAATTAATGAATGCCGTTTATACGATGTTGTTAAAGGGGAGCTTCTGTTTAATAAAAAATATACTGTTGGCCCCAATGATTTGAAAACTTTGGCAAAAAATATTGCATCCGATATATTGTTCGCCCTCACCGGCGATGAAGGAGATTTTAATACTCAAATAGCATTTGTTGCCAAAAAGGGAAATAAAGCGGATATTTATACTGTTAATTATGACGGCTCCGACTTGAGAACAATTACCGGTCATCACTCTATTATTATTGCGCCGCGCTGGTCGCCGAATGGCCGGTTTCTGGCTTTTACTTCGTTTAAAAGCGGCGTACCTGAAATCTACATTCGGGATTTGAAAAGTGGTTCGGAAAGGAAAGTAACCTCCTTTGAGGGAATTAATTTATGTGGCTACTGGTCGCCTGACGGGCAGAAATTATTAGTGACTTTAAGCAAAGACGGCAATGAAGAATTATACGCCCTCGAAGTGCAGAATATGAGATTTAAACGTCTGACAAGTAACTATTCAATCGATGTTTCCCCCTCCTGGTCGCCGGACGGTAAAAAAATAGCCTTTGTTTCCAATCGTGGCGGATCACCGCAAATTTATACAATGGACGCTGATGGAGGTAATGTAAAAAGAATTACTTTTGAAGGAAATTATAATACTACCCCGTCCTGGTCGCCGCGTGGCGGCCGCATTGCCTTTGAAGGTCTTATTAATCATAGATTTCAGATATTTACCATTGATGAGGAAGGTAATAACCTGTTGCAGCTTACTTTTGATGCCGCGGACAATGAATCACCTTCCTGGTCTCCGTCCGGCAGGCAGATTGCCTACGGTTCGAAAACAGGTTCGAAAAGCAAAATTTGTATTATGAATGCTAATGGAATGAACGTAAGAGTCCTTAAGGAAGGTGGAGGCTCTGTCATGATGCCGATGTGGTCGCCGCGGTTTAAATAGTGTCTTTTACGTCCAATTTTAAAGTTGTTATTTTTTTTTGTTTACCGTATATAAAACCGCTATGATAAGACCTGAATTTGACAGGAGTATCGAAAGACAACGCAGTTGTCGGGGGTCGCCTTCATGCTTCCCCCTGATTTCAGGGATTTTTCTACTGATTTAATATGCATGTGTTGAAGTATTCGTTTTTATGAACTTATTTTTTGATAGAAAGGAGATCTAGTAATGAAAAAGAACTTAATCTGGATAGGATTTATTATCGTACTTGCCTTCAGTCTGAGCATGTTTGCCGGCTGTGCCGAAAAAAAGGCCGTAGTAAAAGAAGGCGCGGCTCAGGAAGTTACATCCGGTCAGGCATCAAAAGGAGCTTTAACCGGTGAACAGGCTGTCAAAGAGGAAAAAGAACAAGCAGTTAAAGCAGCAGATGTGATTAAAGATATTTATTTTGATTTCGACAAGTCCAACATCCGTACGGATGCCCGTGAAGTTCTCAAAACTAATGCAGACTGGTTTTTGAAAAATAGCAATGTTTCCATTATCATTGAGGGCCACTGTGACGAAAGAGGCACCGCCGAATACAATATGGCTTTAGGTCAAAGACGAGCGGATGAAGCAAAGAAATATCTGGTCAATCTGGGTGTAAACGGAGCTGCGTTAAAGACAATCAGCTATGGCAAAGAACGTCCGGTTGATCCGGGACACAATGAAGAGGCCTGGGCAAAAAACCGCCGGGATCACTTTGTTGTAAAGGACAAATAATTTAGAACAGAGGTAAAAAGTGAGAAAAATTAATTATCTCATTTTATTGTTAATATTGTTCATCTTTACCGGATGCGCCACGAGGGGCGATTTAAAGGCACTGCGTTCTGAATTAAATCAGAAAATGGACAGCAGGCTTGACGCTACCGTTGACTCTGTGAAAAAAGAGCTGGCAAAAAGCTCTGAAGTTCTGGAGCAGACAAGGAAAAGCAACGCCAATACAGCGGCGGATATTGCCGAGTTGCGGGATGGTATTCAACAACTGCGGGGTCAGCTGGAAGCGTTGAAAAAAGACATGGCCCGTGGAATGAAAGTGGATGAGGAGAAGATTGACAATGTGCTCCTCAAAATCAATTTTATTGAAAACTTTCTGGAGATTGGCAAAAAAGACAGTTTAAGCGACGCCGGTGATAAAAAAAAATTAACAGGTAATGGTTCCTCCGTTAAAGATGCGGCCAAAAAACAGGACAAAGAGAGCATGTACTCCGCGTCCTATCAGCTTTTTAAAGAGGGCAATTACGATAAAGCCAGGGCGGAATTCCGAAATTTTCTAGCTTTATATCCTAAATCTGAGTATTCGGAAAATGCTCAGTTCTGGATTGCTGAATGTTACTTTTTTGAAAAAGATTATGAAAAAGCAATACTGGAGTACGAAAAGGTATCCAAGAATTTCCCGAGAGGCAAGAAAGTCCCGTATGCTTTACTGAAACAGGGATTATCCTTCCTGAATCTGAAGGATAAAACCAGTGCCAAGTTGCTTTTGCAGCAGGTCATTAAGGATTATCCGAATACCAATCAGGCCCGCGTGGCACGCTCGAAATTGCAGGAAATAAAATAAAGTTGAGCAGCAAGCATAAACAAAAAGGGGGCTGAATAAGCCTCTTTTTTGTTTATTAATAATCAGGAAATAAGGCCGCCTAATCAGAAGAACAATTCTAATTGCCCGATCGCGCCGCCAGGTCTTCTAATTCATTCCAGCGGTTGTAGGCAATGTCCAGCTCTGCATCCAGACCAGCCAGCCTGTCGCTCGCCGTTCTGATTTGTGCCGCATCTTTGCCTGCATAGAACAAAGGCGAGCTTAAGATTGCAGTTAACTCATGCTTTTCCTTTTCCAGCCTTTCTATTTTCTGCGGCAAGTCCTGGAGCTCCAGGCTCTCTTTATAAGAGAGTCTGCGTTTTTCCGACGGCAGCTTCTCCTTTTTGGGTTTATCTTCCCTGATCTTTATCCTTACCGGTTCTGCCCGCACTATGCGCTGTGCAAGCCAGTCATCATAGCCGCCGACGTACTCCTCCAAATGTCCTTCACCCTCAAAGACAATCGTGGATGTAACAACATTGTTGAGAAACGCCCGATCATGACTGACAAGCAAAATTGTGCCCTTATACTCCATTAATCTGTCTTCAAGCAGTTCCAGTGTTTCTGCGTCCAGATCATTGGTAGGTTCATCCAATACCAGTACATTAGAGGGAAGACTGAAAAGTTTGGCCAGCATCAGCCGATTACGTTCCCCACCGGAAAGTGATTTGACCTGTGCCGTAATCTGTGCAGGCGGGAAGAGAAAGTCCTGAAGATAACCAACTATATGCCGGGGAAATCCGTCTATAAAGACGGTGTCGTTACCTGATGCTATATTTTCTTTGAGAGTCTTGTTTTCATCGAGTTCGGCCCGAAGTTGGTCGAAGTAAGCTATTTGCAGTCCTGTACCCTGCCGGATACGACCCTGTTGCGGTGCAAGATCACCCAATAGAATTTTCAGGAGAGTGGTTTTACCGGAACCGTTAGGTCCTATAATGCCTACTTTATCACCACGGATGATAACGGTGGAAAATGCTTTTACAATATTTTTATTTTCGTAAGCGAAACCGATATTTTCAGCTTCCACAACTATCCGGCCGCTTCTTTCGGCTTCCTGAATGGCCAGGCGCGCCAAACCTGTCTGTGTCAGCCTGTGGGCACGTTCCTCGCGCATCGAAAGAAGAGACCGGACTCTGCCTTCATTCCGGGTGCGCCGCGCCTTAACACCCTGCCTGATCCATGCTTCCTCTCTGGCCAGCTTTTTATCAAAATCATGCCATTGTTTATCTTCTGCATCCAGCAGGGCCTGTCTCCGTTCGAGATACGCGGAGTAATTGCAGTCATAGAATATCAGTTTGCCCCGGTCAATCTCCACTATACGCAATGCCAATTTTTGAAGAAACGCGCGATCATGGGTTACAAAAATGATGATTTTATCATAATTCAGCAGAAAATCTTCCAGCCATATTATGGTGTCAATATCCAGGTGGTTGGTGGGTTCATCGAGCAGAAGGATGTCCGGTTCGCAAACCAGCGCCCGGGCCATAAAAACCCGACGTTTCATTCCGGCGGATAAGGTTCGAAATTCAGCATTTTCATTAAGCCCTGTCCGGCTGATGATTTTTTCGACCTGGAGATGATAATTCCACGCGCCGGATGACTCCAACTGGTGCTGAATATGTTCGAGCTTGTCCAGCAATTCATTATTGCTATTGTCGCTTTGGGCGATTTGCAGGGTGAGGTCGTGATAATCCTTCAGCAGGTCCATATACTTAAGGCCGCCTGCGGCCACGATATCATAGACTGTGCCCGGCAGATCGTCCGGGACATCCTGCGGCAGCAGACTTACACGGACATCGTCGTTTTTAATAATTTCTCCTGCATCAGGAACGACAAGGCCGGCAAGCATTTTCAGCAGGGTGGACTTACCGGAACCGTTACGGCCCAGCAGTCCGATTCGTTCACCGGTCTCAATTTGAAGTGTCACGGAAGATAACAGGAGTGGTCCGCCGAAACTTAGTGAAACATTATTAATCCATATCAGTCGCATGTTATTCTATTATCACATTTCTTAACTCACCGCATCATTCATCGCTAATTTGTTTAGCATTTATATCTGCCGTGTAACCATGATCAACTATAATCCTTTTTTTCCAATATTGACGACCTCGTAAAAAGGCCGGATGCTGCGTTGCGCTTCATCCCTCCCCGGCCTTCGCCGGGGCAGGTTACCTGCGGCGTACGCTAAGTACTCCTCATTCCTAGGTATTCGCGCGCCTTGCCTACAACCTCGCGTGCCCTTCAGGGTATTTTACGAGGTCGTCTGGGAATTGTTAATTTTACGACTTTTTTTACGAGTCCATCAATATTGATAATTGACAGAGATCAGGAGATGTGTTTAAAGTAAATCATCAAAAGAACATAAGGGGAGGTCGTGTTTCCGGCCTGAGAGTTCCGTAGATAGAACGGATAACC
>JBDKVD010000042.1:0-3529 GCA_039679325.1 Smithella sp. | reverse complement strand
GGGGTGCAGGGGGAGGTTATTTCCTCAATAATCCTTTAATTCTCAAAAAAGCCGGAAGCCATTTGTTTTCCACCTCCGTCACGGAGCACGCCTGGCGCATGCTGGGTGACGCCTCCGACTGGAGACTATGTCATAATGTCATTGCGAGCGAATACAATGAGCGAAGCAATCTCGTAAGATCCTGAAAATATTAGATTGCCACAACGCCTGAGAGGCGTTTCGCAATGACAATAAGCTATTGCGACACAGTCTCCTGCGGAGGACACAAATAATACCCTTGCAATTACAACACAGTTCCCCTTCCGCCGCGGTATCACCATGATTTGGAAGTGGAATTATTTCTCCCCGTTAACCGGCTTCACTACGGTACTGCCCATATCTAGCAAAAGATCGTATATTTCTTTTACGCTGACGCCATTTTCCCTCGCCAGTCTCCTGCAATCTTCATACTCCGGCTTGGACTTGATTTTACGTCCCCGCCAATAACCGTTCTTCATGGAAACATCCCCGAATTTCGTGGACAAAGTCGAAAAATCCCTCTTCAACATGACTTTGGATACACGCTGAAACCTGAGTCCGAAGGTGGATGTCCGCAGCCAGAGAATTTCCTCTATAGCCGGTTTCTCCTCTTCACGGCAAAGGACGCTGATCCTGATTGCCGGCCGGGACTTTTTCATGATTACAGGAGTAAAAAATACGTCATAAGCCCCTTTCGCCAGCAGCGCTTCCATTACATCTTCATACATCTCCGGATTCATGTCATCAATGTTACATTCCACCAGAAAGGCCGACTGTTTTTCCGTGTCGTCCGCATCTCCCCATGATGTTTGTGATGCCTGCATATCTCCCAGATAAACGCGCAGGACATTGGGAATATCCGTATCCCGGTGCCCGATTCCGTAACCGATCTTTTGCGGCGTAAAGCAAAGCTTTTCCGTAAAAGCATCAACGGTCGCCGCCAGAATTGCAGCTCCTGTGGGTGTGGTGGTTTCGAAAGGAACGGCGCCGGATTTTACGGGGATACCCTGAAGAATTTCCACCGTCGCCGGGGCCGGCACAGGCAAAATCCCGTGATTGCAGCGGACAAAACCTCCCCCGAGCTCAACAGGAGAAGAAACTATGCGCTCCGGCTGCAGATAGGCCAAACAGACCGCCGCTCCGACAATATCAACAATGGAATCTACCGCTCCGACCTCATGGAAATGCACGTCATCCGTCTTGCATCCATGAATCTTTCCTTCCGCCCCGGCAATCCTCTCAAAGATATTGAGGCTGATGCTTTTGACTTTTGAGGACAAAGCGCTTTTGCTGATGATATTGACTATATCTTTAAATGTTCTTTCCCCGCAGTGATGCCCGTGGCCTGCAGAAACCCCGCTGTTTTCCACAACCTCAACCCTGGTTCCCGTAATGCCTTTTCTCTTGTCCCGCGTAATTTTGACGTCATATTCGCCGATATCCAGTTTTTTCAATTCACCAAGGAGATAATCCGGGGCTACGCCCAGATCAATCATCGCCCCCAGATTCATGTCGCCGCTGATCCCGGCAAAACAGTCGTAATACAATATCTTCATGGATTAATCCTTCTAATTCCAATTTCCGGACATATTATTACAGTCTTTAATCAAAGATAATGAGGTTATTTTCCGATTATTTTTTCTGCAGTGAAAAGTACCGCGAGATGTTCCGGGCCGTCAGTCCCCTTGGAGTGCCATTGACGAATAATTCTGGCATACCTGTAGTTTATATTAGCGCCATCCTGAACCGTCAGCAGGATTGTATCTCCCACTTCAAAGATTACCCTTTTTCCTGCGCTCCGTACAAGGTGAGCTCCACTGATGGATACATCGACGATTTCGAGGCAATCATCTCCGAGCATAATCTTCATTGCGGGCTGTAGCCGCTGACGCTTATACAGACGCAGATCGCATGTATCTTCAGGTGAAATGGGCTCTACAATGATAGCAGGAAAACCCCGGCCGACAGTGACATACCCTTCCCGGATCTCGACGATTCTGGCCTGAAAACACCGGCGGATACATCGATTCTCCAATGTTAAATATGTTACAAGAATAGTCTTACCGATAGCGTTTTCAGGAAGAGGCGGTACAATCTGTAAAAGAACTATCCTGTCTTCCAAGATATCCTGAACGGAGGACGACCTGATCAAACCATGTTCGACAACAATATCTACGGACAGTCCAATTCTAATCTCGGGCAAATTCTTCTTTTTCCTTCTCTTAATAAGAGTCTGCAGTATATCACATCATTTTGCGGATGCGCACTTCGATATTTTTCTCGTCTTTGAGCAGGTCAATCAGCTTTTGCACATTTGTTTCGCCATAGTGGTAAGGGTAAAGAATCCCGGGTCGGAATGCTTTTGCCGCATCGGCAACCATTTCCGGAGTCATCGTGTATGGAAGATTCATGGGCAGGAAGGCAATATCAATATTTTTGAGGTCCTTCATTTCGGGGATATTTTCCGTGTCCCCGGCTATATAGATGCGCTTGCCGCCGCAGGTAATGATGTAGCCGTTGCCGGTTCCTTTACCGTGATAGGGAACGCCGGGGCTGCGCATATTGATGAGATTGTAGGCAGGCACCGCTTCGATCAGCAACCCCTGTATTGTTTTCTTATCGCCGTTTTTCATAATTACGCCGCCCTTAACCTGTTCGGCAACATCCGGCGAAATTACCATAACGGTTTTGTCTGTTCTGATTGCACTAATCGCTTCCAGGTCGCAATGATCATAATGCTCATGAGTCACAAGAATCAAGTCGGCTTTTGGCAGATTGGAATAGTCGGCGTTTTCCGAGACGGGATCAACGTGGATGATCTTTCCGTTAAAAGAAATCATCAATGTTGCATGACCAAGAAAGGTAATCGACAGATCCCCTTCTCCTGTTTTTATATTGTCTGTTAAGAAATTATTTTCTGCTGCCATCGTTACTCCTGCGAAAAAACATAAAATGATTTTTTATTCATTAGGCTTGGCATCGACAACAAAATATTCCGTATCGCCGAAACAGCTCGTCGGAACACCTTTATGCTGTTCATAAACCAGGATAACCCGTTTACCGGCCATCTTGTTGATGCGCTGGGCTACTTGCTCGTCCCGGATACTGAACAGGAATTTTTCCGGAATGGCCCCGGGCATGGTAACCATAGCCATTTCGCCTTCCCATGTTTTACATATCCAGCCGCTTTTGGACAGCTTCTGAATATAACCCGCCCGCTCGCCCCTGGAAAAACTCCAAGTGAGTGTAAACCAGGTATAACAAATAAAGCCGATGACAGGCACCAGCATAATTCCCACGATCCATAATTTCCAACGCGTTTTATTTCCCCCACCATTGATGTCCATTACAGTATCTCCTCATATATACTTTTGTTTGCAAAAAATGGTTGTCTGTAAGCGGAGCTTATAAAGAGAAAAGCCTTTTATGTCAATAACATAATAACAACAAGTTGAACCGGGAGGCAAACTTTACCGGTAACGGATGATCCGGATAATAATGACTTTTGCCA
>JBDKVD010000041.1:0-14399 GCA_039679325.1 Smithella sp. | reverse complement strand
GCGCGAATAAGCTGTTCAATGCACCAGCCTTCCCACGAAGAGCCGAATGCCGGATGTCCATAAAGTTCCGTCATATTATCAATTTCCAGCAGCGTATGCAAAATTCCGCTGTCGCGCAGGTATATTTTGGGTGATTTGACCATCCGTTTTTTAAGATTCAGCTCCAGCGGCTGAAGGGTGCGCACCATGAAAGTCTGCTCGAGAATGCCGATATATTTACGAACGGTGTTGTGCGATATGTCCATCGATTGCCCGAATTTGGAAGCGTTAAGCAGGCCGCCATGATAATGGGCAAGCATCTTCCAGAAGCGCGCCATTATCGGCATGGGGATTGTAAAACCAAACGAGGGAATGTCGCGACTCAGATAATCCTGGATCATGTCTCTGCGCCAGACATCGCTCTGCGCGTCGTTCTTCGCGAGAAATGCGGGAGGGAAACCGCCACGCCACCAATGTTTTTTAAAATCCAATTCTGTTTTGGCTGCGCCGGCTGCCAGTTCGGTCCAGGTAAACGGCGTCAGTTCAATGTAGTGGATGCATCCCGCCGACGCTTCGCCGCTTTGCCGGACAAGGTCACGCGATGCGGAACCAAGAATAAGAAAGCGACCGGGCCGTCTGTCTTTATCGATAAGGACCCTCAGCAGGGGAAACAAATCCGGCTTTAGTTGGACTTCATCAATACAGATCAATCTGTCTGCATGTTCCCGAAGAAACAGTTCAGGATCACCGAGTTTACGCATATCCGAGGGAAGCTCCAGATCCAGAAAAAGCGCGTCTTTCCGGTTTTGAAGAACATGCCGGGCAAGCGTTGATTTACCGCATTGCCGTGGGCCGATTAATGCCGTGACGGGGTTTTGGCTGAGTGATTGCTGTAATTCGCCTGTTACATATCGGTTGATATATCTCTGCATATTATAAACTCCAGTTACAATTTACAAAGATAATATCGGGAGAAGAGCATTTTGTCAGTCAGTATTTTCAATTATTTACGCAATGAAGTATTTTAAAATCTTAAAAAAATGTATAATTCCGTACTTGAAAAACTTCCCCCTCGCAGTTTTGAGACTGTGTTGTAATTAAAGATGTTGCCTGCAGGCGGCGGAGGACATTATATGAGATTGATGATTAAACTTCTGCAAAACCGCAATTTTATTTTTATTCTAGCCATAACGCTGGGTCTTCTTCTGCCCCAACCGGCAGAATGGACGAAAACACTGATGATACCCGCACTGGCTTTAGTCATGACGCTGGCAACAATCAACGTCCCGAATAACTACTTTTTGAATCCCCGTGCCATCATGAAGCCTTCACTTGCCGGACTATTTATGAGTTACGTCATTCTTAGCGGTACTCTCCTGTGTTTAGCGGCCTTGCTGATTGATGATAAAAATCTCTGGATCGGCTTTGTCCTTGTCGCAGCAGTCCCTCCGGCGGTAGCTGTTATTCCTTTCACGGCCATTCTTGACGGCAATGTCTCTTATACGCTGTCCGGAACAGTGGCGTCTTACATTGCCGCCTTGTTGATCATGCCGCTGTTTTTCTGGATATTCATGGGAACTGCTTTTGATGATCCATATAAACTCTTGAAAATAATGCTGCTGCTGATAGTTCTTCCGCTGATCTTATCTCGTGGAATTCTCTACTTAAACTGGCAGGAAAGATTGTCTCCTGTACGCGGTTTACTGACCGACTGGGGATTTTTTATTGTCCTGTATTCCATAATCGGTGTGAACAGAAATTTGATTTTCAGTAGTCCTTTAACTGTTGTACCCATAGCCGCAATTGTAATCGGCACAACTTTTATTTTAGGCTGGCTAATTCAAAGAACTTGCGTTCTTTGCATGGTTGATAAGAAAAATATAATCAGCCTTGTTCTTCAGGGAACTCTGAAAAATCAGGGAATTGCGGGTGGACTGGCGATTACGCTTTTTGAAAAAGAAGCGGCCCTTCCCTCTGCAATTTACAGCATTTTTATGATTCTTTATATCATCTGGCTGGATTGGCGAAAACAAAAAGCCCTTCAATAAGTGTGATGTCTGTTAACTTGATAGTTGATGAACTCGTAAAAAGTCGGCCACTTGGTCATTGCGAACGAAGTGACGAAGCAATCTAATAATATTAATGTGCTACAAACTATGAGATTGCTTCGCTTCGCTCGCAATGACGGTGAAATGGACTTTTTACGAAACCATCATAGTTGATATTTCAGTTTTTCCCGCCTTTTTTGTTCTTCTTGTCGCTGTCGCCGGGCCCGGATTCTTTGCGATTGATTTTCTTCTTTGGCGGCTCCACACATAAATTTTCTTTTCTGAGTTTCGCACCGTGTTGCCGCAGGCCTTCAACGGCAGCCGGGAGCATGATGTACAGCATTTCCATCACTTCGTCCGGGCCTTTTGCCGGAAGGCCGGGTATTGGTTCATATATTCCCTCCCTTTCTTCGGGGACGGCAATGGTGGTAATGATGTCGCAACAATCCATCACCTTCCGAATATCACCGGATAATTCTTTACTGTCAATATTTTCGTCTTCTTTGGATATTCTCCAGATGTGGGGACGCAGCGATAAGCCCAGAAAAAGGCCGCAGGTCCAGCTTTCAACTTGTGAAAGCTCCGCTTTTTTTAATTTGTCATAATCAAAGGGAAAGACCAGTTTGCCTTTGTTGCTGTCGTTGATCATTCGATTGCATACGTCCAGGAGATAGCCGGTACATGTTTCAGCATCCTGTTCATCGTCAAAATGCAGCTTCTCGCCGAAGACGATGGACAGCCACTCACCGGGCGTGATGGGCTCAGGTGTAATCGCGACTCCAAAGAGTAGACCGTGAAGTTCTTCGAGGCACAGCGTGGCCTCAGGGTCAGTTATTTTGGATAGAACATATGTAAGATTCTTTTTATCTTTTGCCGTAAACAATTTCATGTTGTCACCTTTGCAATTTTTAGGATTACACTTTTCCTGGTATTTTGGGATTTGACACGTGAGGTGGAAGCCGCCTCACACTCCCCGCGAATGGAGAAGTGTGAGGCAGTGAATTTTGTTACGCCTGATTGATGGCGGAAAGCTGCCAGGCAGGACCGCCCACCGGACGTGTAAATGTCCAGAACTCTTCGAACTTAACAGGATCGGTTTTGCTGCCGGATACGACTTCGCCGGTAGTTTCATCAGTGGTGTAATCCAGCAAATTCGCCGTAAACCGGATGGTAATAAAATCACTGCCGGCTTCCTGCCAGGCTTCGCTGATTTCCACCTTACGCACGGCAATATTGTCCAGCCGGTTGATCTGTTTTTTCTTTTTCAGATCATCGGCATCGCCCTGAATAATGCCGTACATCTCCGGGGTCATCATGTTGCGGATAGGCGACATATCGCGGTTCGCCCAGGCTCCCTGTATCTTAAAGAACGTGTCCATAGACTGATCTTTGAATGTCTGTTCGTTGAAAGCGGAGTCCATCTGCCGGATGTGATCAAGCCCGTCATCAGTATAAGATCCCGCCGTCTGCTGCCCGTATGAAGGCCCCAAAGCGGGTTGCTGCGGTTCCGGCATTGACGTAGAGCGATAAAATGCATGATTCGCCTCTTCCGCTACCTGCCGCCTCTTCTTGATGTACCACCAGATACCGTAAAGAATCCCGCCAATCAGGATGATTTCAAAAAGGCCGATTCCCCCGCCGCCGATTCCACTACCACCGAATCCCAGGCTCCGGAAGAGCATCCCGCCGATCATACCGCCAACCAGACCTCCAACCAATCCGCCCCCCATGTTTCTCAGGAAACCGCCGCTTTGTGAAGGCGCGGGAGAAGAAGGCGCTGGTCCCACTTGCCTCGATGGGCTCGATGGCGAACCCGACGGAGAACTCGGGGAACTGGGAGACGAATAGGAACGTGATCCGCGGCTGCCAAACGACCGGCCGCCTCCTGCACGAGCATAGGCGTCGAGCTCCATCACATACATCACAAAAAAGAACAGGCCGAATATTACCAACCCGTACTTAATGAATCGCTTAGAAAACATTTTTTTCTCCTTTGTCTCTGTTTTAGGTTCTACCTTATTGAAATATACCGTCGTTGTCAATGCGGTTGCATGCAATCATTATCGGCCGGACGAAGCTATAATTTAATTTTTCTCATTTCCGGCTGCGGGTGCCGCCGATAAAAAATTGCTATGTTGCCGATGATGCCGGCAACCTCGCTTTTGGTAATAGTTGCAATTTCCTCGGATATTTCTTTTTTCTCCTCCTTGAAATCAAGAAATTTTACTTTAATCAATTCATGATCCTTCAAAGCAGCGTCAACAGATGCTATCAACTGTTCACTGACGCCGTTTCTGCCCACCATCACGATAGGTTTTAAATGATGCGCCTGAGAGCGCAGATTTTTTCTATCCGAACTGTTAAGTTTCTCCATGTATTCTTTCCACCTGATAAATATCATTAATTTTTGCTCATATATGACGACCTCGTAAAAAGGCCGGATGCTGCGTTGCGCTTCATCCCTCGTCACTGCGGCGTACGCTAAGTACGCCTCATTCCTCGGTATTCGCGCACCTTGCCTGCGACCTTTTTACGAGGTCGCCTGAGAATTGTTAATTTCACGACTTTTTACGAGTCCATCATATATCATATTTAGCCCCATGGCGGTATATTTTTGATGCCAGGTGGCAATACTTCCGAAAGTATTGAGGCAACATTCAAAGGTCTGGGCAAAATATTTGAAAATCCGGTTAAAGCTATGGAAATATTTATTAATTCGGTAAAAATAAAACTCGAAAAAGCAGGCTGGCAGCTGGATAAAAAAGGAAAAATTGTAGAAAAAGAGATAAGGCAGGAGAAATCGTTTCCCCTGCCTTTTTAACCTTCGGACTTCAGTCTTCAGCCTTTAGCCGAGTCTCTACTTTATTTCCGCATGGTAGCTTTGCAGAGATTTCGCGCGGCCGTGTCCCTGCCGGAAAGCGGCAATTCCCTTCGCTGCCGCCACCGCCGCCGCCAAAGTTGTAATATACGGAATCTTATATTTAATTGCAGCCTTGCGAATGTAGGAATCATCGTATTTGCCCAGCCTTCCTACCGGCGTATTTATCACCAGTTGAATTTCACCGTTCTTAATGGCGTCAACCATATTCGGCCTGCCTTCGTGCATTTTCAGAATATGTTCCGAGGCAATTCCATGCTCCGCCAGATATTTATGGGTTCCCTCCGAAGCCTTGATTTTCAAACCCATCTTTTCAAAGGCGCGGGCAACTTCCAGCACGCCGCCCTTATCTTTTTCTTCAACGGTAATCAGCACCGTCCCTTCTCCGGGAAGAAACTGCTGGGTTGCTTCCTGAGCCTTGAAATAGGCCAGGCCGAAGGAATCGGCCAACCCCAGAACTTCGCCGGTGGAGCGCATTTCCGGCCCCAGAACCGGGTCAACTTCCGGGTACATGTTAAACGGGAAAACTGCTTCCTTCACGCCGAAATGATGGAATGACTTCCTTTTCAGATTCAGATCGGCCAGTTTTTTCCCCAGCATCACTTGCGTGGCCAGACGGGCCATGGAAACATTGCAGACTTTGGAAACCAGCGGTACAGTTCGTGATGCGCGGGGATTGGCCTCCAGAATATAAACAACGTCATTGGCGATGGCATACTGAATGTTCATCAAACCGACGACGCCGAATTCCACGGCAATTTTCGTTGTGTATTCGATGATCGTCTCCATGTGACGGGTGGAAATACTGATCGGCGGAATGACACAGGCGGAATCTCCGGAATGAACTCCAGCCAGTTCGATGTGCTCCATAACGGCCGGGACAAAAGCATCCGTGCCGTCGGAGATGGCATCCGCTTCCGCCTCAATGGCGTTTTCCAGAAACTTGTCAATCAGAATGGGTCTCTCCGGTGTAACGCCGACGGCGGCATGGACATAGCGTTTGAGCATGTCTTCGTCATGGACAACTTCCATACCGCGTCCGCCCAGTACATAAGAAGGCCTCACCATCAGCGGATAGCCAATGCTGCCCGCTATTTTGAGGGCTTCCTCCAGATTGCTGGCCATACCGGACTTGGGCATGGGAATGCCCAGTTTGTCCATCATGTTGCGGAAACGATCACGGTCTTCGGCCAGATCAATCGTCTCCGGTGAAGTGCCGATAATCTTGACGCCGGCCTTGGCCAGATCAGAGGCAATGTTCAGCGGCGTCTGTCCGCCGAATTGAACGATCACGCCTTCGGGTTTTTCCTTTTCATAAATGCTCAAAACATCTTCGACTGTCAGAGGTTCAAAGTACAGCTTATCGGAAGTATCATAATCGGTGGAAACGGTTTCCGGATTGCAGTTGACCATAATGGATTCAATGCCTTCATCACGCAGGGCAAATGCCGCATGCACACAGCAATAGTCAAACTCAATACCCTGGCCGATCCGGTTCGGGCCGCCGCCCAGAACCATGATCTTCCGGTTGGAAGTGGTGCCGACTTTATCCGCTGCATTATATGTTGAATAATAGTAAGCCGCGTTTTCCACTCCGCTTACCGGCACGGCATCCCAGCATTCCACCATCCCGCAGGCGATACGCTGTTTGCGGATATCCTCTTCTTTCCTGTCCAGAATCTTGGCCAGGTAACGATCGGCAAACCCGTCCTTTTTAGCCTGCTTCAACAATTCATCGGGAATATCTTTTCCCTTGTACTGGAGAATCTTTTCTTCCAGTTCCACCAGTTCTTTCATCTGTTGGATAAACCACGTTTTGATATAAGTCCTGGCGGAAAGGGCTTCCACTGTTGCGCCCTTGCGCAGCGCTTCATACATAATGAATTGCCGTTCACTGGAGGGCTCAGAGAGCATTTCCATCAACTCATCGAGTGATTTTTCATTGAAGTCCTTAACA
This sequence comes from Smithella sp., assembly GCA_039679325.1. Lineage (GTDB taxonomy): Bacteria > Desulfobacterota > Syntrophia > Syntrophales > Smithellaceae > MVRV01. The sequence continues at coordinate 7,537 of JBDKVD010000041.1, read as the reverse complement.
AAACCCAGGCCGTAGCGTTTTTTCTCCAGAGAGCGGATGGCCTTTTGTAACGCCTCCTTGTAATTCTTGCCGATGCTCATGACTTCACCCACGGCGCGCATCTGGGTGCCCAGTTTGTCGATTGCACCGGGGAATTTTTCAAAATCCCAGCGGGCGAATTTTACGACTACGTAGTCCCCTGAGGGCGTGTATTTATCCAGGGTACCTTCGCGCCAGTAGGGAATTTCATCCATAGTAATTCCGGTGGCCAGAGTAGAGGAAATGAGGGCTATCGGAAAACCGGTTGCTTTGGAAGCCAGGGCGGAGGAGCGCGACGTGCGGGGATTGATCTCGATGACGACCACGCGGTCTGTTTTGGGATCATGCGCAAACTGGACGTTTGTGCCGCCGATTACCTGGATTGCTTCAACGATGTCATATGAATACTTTTGCAGGCGTTTCTGAAGTTCTTCAGAGATGGTCAACATCGGCGCAGTGCAGTAAGAATCGCCGGTATGCACGCCCATGGCGTCCACATTCTCAATAAAGCAAACCGTAATCATATTGTTTTTAGCATCACGGACGACTTCGAGCTCCAGTTCTTCCCAGCCGATGACGGATTCTTCAATGAGTATCTGGCCGATGAGACTTGCCGAGATGCCGCGGCTCGCGATGAGTTGCAGTTCTTCGAGATTATAAACAATGCCGCCGCCCGTGCCGCCCATAGTGTAGGCGGGTCGGATGACTACAGGGTAACCAAGTTTGGCCGCAATTTTTTCCGCTTCTTCGACGGAAGTGGCCGGTTCGCTTATGGGCATATCAATGCCCAGCTTATTCATTGTTTCTTTGAAAGCGATACGGTCTTCGCCCCGTTCGATGGCATCCACCTGGACGCCGATGACCTTTACATTGTGCTTTTGCAAAACGCCCTGCTTGTGAAGTTCAGACGTCAGATTAAGACCGGTCTGGCCTCCCAGATTGGGCAGAATGGCATCAGGTTTTTCGTTTTCGATAATCTCCGTAATCGTCTGGACATTGAGCGGTTCGATATAAGTAACATCCGCCATGCCCGGGTCAGTCATAATGGTCGCCGGGTTGGAGTTTACCAACACTATTTCGTAGCCGAGCTTGCGCAACGCCTTGCAAGCCTGAGTTCCGGAGTAATCAAATTCACAGGCCTGCCCGATGACGATGGGGCCTGAGCCAATAATTAAAACTTTTTTAATATCCGTACGTTTTCCCATACTTTTTACCCTTCTACCCTTCCGGTTTATTATTTCGATGGGTATTCCGCATCAACCGTTATCCCGATTCCTCCGCGCACGGCAAATTCAGCGCTTACTTTGCACCAGCGCGGTTTCAAAGCGGCAACTAAATCATCGAGAATCATGTTGGTCAAATGTTCATGAAAAACGCCTTCATTGCGGAATGACCACAAATACAACTTCAGCGACTTGGATTCGACAATTTTTTTATCCGGGATATACTGAATTTTAATCTTCGCATAATCCGGCTGGCCGGTCATCGGGCATACACAGGTAAACTCTTCCGTCTGCAATGTAACCGTATAGTCCCGGCCGGAATGGTGATTAGGAAAAGTTTCAAGTTTTTTAACAGGTTGAGTAGTTTTACCCAGCAGCGTTAAACCGGACAAATCATCTTTCTTTGTGCCCTTGTTCATAATCTTAGTCTCCGTACAATATTGTATCCACAAAATTGTCCTTTTTGGCTTTACCGAAACTGCCGGATAATTTCAAGGATATTCGTTAAGTATTTAATCTTTTCCGAGGATAATAAAAAATCCATCCTGTCTTTACTAATTACTTTTGGCATTATGCAAGAGAATATATCTATTTCACATGGGTGCGAGGTGGCTTTTTTGCCCCACGTCATGCTTATCAAAAAAATGTCCGCGTAATGATTACAGTTTCTGCAATAATTTTACATTTTTAAACTCATTCGACAGAAAATGGGTTGACTTTGCGCTTTTCATAACATATGTCTCTTGCGACATATGTAAAACATAACATATGCAATGTTTTACATATGTTACAATAAGCATAACCTTTATTACTAACATGTCCATTTGAGGGAGCCTGCTAATCCATGTCGATCAAAAAGAAGAAAATATATGATCCCGGGTACATGACCTACGAGCTCTTTGTTTCGGGACTGGTCAAAAACTCGCTTCATCTTCGCGTTGAGGATTTGCAACGGATGGAAATTTCCGAAGTCAGAAATCTCACCATGCTTTGCGGAAGCGGCCAAGAAAAGGGGATTGTTGAAAGCTATCGGGGGGTTCTACTGCGCAATATTCTGGATAAAGCAGAAATCATTTTAAAGGAACATTATTCAACAAATTGGATCTGCATTGCCCTTAAGTCAAGTGAAGGATACCGGGTGATATTTTCGTGGCATGAAATTTACAACACTGCCGTGGGCGATCAAGCCATCGTAATATTCGAAAAAAACGGAGAACCTCTGGATGAAAAAGAAGGGGCAATCGCTTTTATTTCAGCAGGCGACTACCGCCCGGGGCCGAGACGAATGAGGTACCTGCAAAGGATTGAAGTGCATGAAATCGCCGGAACAGATGAATAATCACAGTGAAAACAAAGCAATGGATGCATCCCTGGAATGTTCCGGTTCGGCAAATTCCACCGCGATCCTGAACGAAGCGGCGGAAATTCTCCGCAATTATTACGGTAGCGCAATCGAGTCATTATTCGTTGAAAAACTGGTGGTCGGCGTCATGTTCACCGGCGTCAAACTTTCCAACGGCTGCGGAGGCGTTGCCTATACCCCTCCGGAAACTATCAGAAATGCGAGTAGGCGCATTCTGAGAGGAAGCTCTTCCACTGTTTGCGGCATGAGCGCCGAAACCGTCCTATCCGGCAATATACCCAACCCCTTTGCCGACGTCATCAGACTGGCTGCGATCAATGCGTTGTCCGTACCGCTTTTCCAGGATGGGCGCTACATTCTTGATCAAAACAATGATCTGGCGGATTTGCCGCATTTGTTTGCGGGAAAACGCATATGCATGGTTGGAGCGATCATACCGCTCCTGAAACGGCTTAAAGAATTGAGTGTTGGTGAAATTAAGGTCATTGACCGGAAAAAGGACAGCAAGATCGAAGTCGAGTTGGCCTGCGGAGAATTCATTTCGCCGCAACATACGGCGGACGTTCTGGCCCAATGTGAGACCGCCGTTTTTACGGGAGCGACAATCGCCAACGGCACAATCGAACACCTGCTGAAGCTGGTCCCAAGCAAGGCAACTGTCGCCGTAGTTGGTCCAACAGCGGGTTTTATTCCGGAACCGCTCTTTTGCCGTAATGTGGCTGCAGTGGGTACGGCAATGGTGACTGATATCGACTCAACCCTGGATATTATTGCCGAGGGCGGCGGCGCCTACAGGCTTTTCGGCAGCTGTGTAAGAAAAATGAATCTGCTGAACCGGAAACGGCTCGAACAATTAAAATTGTGATACCAAGTTGCATTCTTTGCCTAACTTTGTTGGCTGCGTCGTCGGCTTCCTCAACGTATTATTAATACGCCTGCGGAGCCTCCTCCTTGCCGCCGCGTTATGCTTTGAATGCAACTTGGTATAAGCATATCAATATCATTCTTTGGGAGGTTCAATGTTCAACGAGCAAAAAGACAATGAACAATATGCGGCGCTGCTGGCGGAAGCCGGGCGATTCCATGGCGACGTCTGTACAGGCATTGAGATCGGCACACGGATGACCATGTGCGGGTTGCGGAAATTGGGCATCGTGGATCCAAAAGGAGCGGACAGGAAAAAGTTGATGGTGTTTGTGGAAATCGACCGCTGCGCTACGGATGCGATCATGGCTCTGACCGGATGCAGGCCGGGAAAAAGAACGATGAAAGTCCTCGATTACGGAAAGATGGCCGCTACCTTTGTCAACCTCGAATCAAAAAAAGCCGTGCGGGTGGCTATTAAAAGACAAAAAGAGGCAGGTGAAGAAAGCGGTGGTAATCAGAATTTGGCGAACCTCAGCGAAGACGAGTTGTTTTCCATCACCTGCGTGGAAGTTCCTTTGCGTCCCGAAGACATGCCCGGAAAACCTTTGCGCCGCTGCCGGTGTGCGCGCTGCGGGGAAAACATTATGGATGGACGCGAATTTGAAGAGCAGGGAGAAACGCTTTGCAAACCATGTTTTGAGCGGAAAAATTATTATCACGTCAAAGCTTAGCTGACAAAGCAGGCCGTAGTAACCAAGCGGCGCAGAGGCGAAATCGGCAATGGAAATCACAACCAAAGAAATCAGTATGTTCAAGGCGATGTTCATATCCCTCGCGATTCACTCTCTGTGCTTTGCCGGAACCTTGTTTTTCATGACACTGACGGTGCATCAACCTGAAACGGTGCAGATCTTACTCGCGACCCTTGATCCGGCAGGCGGCGGCGGAGAAATCCAACAAACGCTGCCTGCAGCAAAAAAGGAACAAAATAAACCGGATAAACGATCACAGAAGAGAGAAACTCCGTCCCGGCGGATTCTATCGTCTGATTTCACACCGGTAAAGGTTCTGCCCCCGGCAGATAAGGCAACCACCGATAATTCATCACTTATAAATGCAAAAAGCGATAGTGCGCTTGAAGCAGCAACGGCAGCAGAAGGCTCCGGTGCAGGAAGCGGCGGCGGTACCGGAAGCGGCGTGGGCGCTTATATCGGACCGGAACGCGGCGGTGGATCATCGGAAAGCCTGAAAAACCAGTATCTTAGTGAACACTTCGCTTACATCCGGGACCGTATTTTAAAGAATATCACTTACCCGCCCCTGGCAAAAAAGATCGGTTGGCAGGGAAAGGTACTGGTTTCGTTTATCATTATGGAAGACGGCAGGATAACAAACATGAAGATTGTGAAGAGCTCAGGCCACGTTGTGCTGGACAGAAACGTACTGGAAACAATTCGAGAGGTTCAGCCATTCCCCAAACCGCCGGTCCGGGCGGAACTTTTTATTCCTGTCAATTATGTGCTGAAATCGTAACTCGATAAATCAAGAATTAATCATAACTAATTTCAGAAAGGAGAAAACGGTGGTGGCAGGTATCTGTAAAAGATTTTTATTTTTAGTATTCATGCTGGTGTTAATCTTCTCGTTCCAGGATGTTCTTGCACAAGAGGGAAAGGAACAAAAAAAGGATAAGCAGAACCTTTACAACCTTGAAGAAATTCCGGTGACCGACAGGAGAGCGGCTGAGCCGGTAACAAGTCCCTACGCGGTAACGGAGAGCAGCAAGCTCCAGACAGAGGTCTGGACCAAAGAAGAGATTGAAGCCCTTCACCCGGAAACCGTGTGGGATGTTCTCGAACAAGTTCCCGGCATGGAAGTTACCTTTCAGGGGAGACAGCACCTGAACTTTTCCAATGTCAGAGGAACAGGAAACTACCGTATTATACTGGATGGCGTGTACGTCTCCAGCGTTGACAGAATAGCGTCAACTCTTCCCGTTGATGCCATTGAATCCATGACCATTGTGAGAGATGCAACGGCCCTTACCCTTGGTCCTCTAACTAACTTCGGCGCAGGCACCGGATCTTCCAACCAGGGATTTGTGATTATCAAGACCAAACGTTCCTCAAAACTGGAAGGCGGCTTTGTGGGAAGCTACGGAACTTTTAACACGGAAAAGGAACACGTCTATCAGGGGGCCAAAATCGGGAATTTTGATTACCGGATCGCGGCCACGAATAACCGTACCGAAGGCCGGGATGACTGGTACAATGCCAGCGACAACAAATCGCTCCTTTTCCGGGGTGGATACACGACTAAAGATTTTTACGGGGACGTGTTTTTTTATACAGGCCGAAGCATGAGAGAGTTCCAGCGGGGTGTAATTCTTAAACCAACAGGCTCTAACTGGTCAAATGTGGGCAAACTTGATAACGCCAAATGGAAGATTGATCCCATGGACTCAACCATGGTCGCCGTAAACCTCAATAAACCTTGGAGCGAAGCCCAGACGACCTCCTTCAACTACGCCTACAACAGTCTGCAGGTTCATACGGTACAGGGCAGCTTCGCTAACTCTACCGTGTCTTATAGCGATCAGGACAGCCGTGAACAAAGCGTCAGCCTGAGGCATGTTATCAATTCCCACAGCCACGTATTCAAACTGGGAGGGCAGTATTTTGATTATGTGTGTCCGGACGGTCTTGCTCCAAACACAGGCAAGAGGGTTGATGAATCCATGTACAGTCTTTTCGTCCAGGACGAATACCATCTGCTCAATAACAGGATGACTATAGATGCCGGCATCAGGCTGGACAAGAAACACTTCAACAACAGTCCTGTGACGGGTGCAGCCATTGATGAGTGGGCGAAAGAAACCTGGACCGGCGCCCTCGGCGCTTCATATAAGCTGACTAACATATTCACTATTACCGGACGTTACGCGTATTCAGAAAATTCTCTTTCCAGTAATCAGGTCAGTTCAAATGGTTCCAGCCTGCCGCCCGAAAAACGATCACGTTTTGAGGCCGGCATCCTCGCCAATATCCACCCCTTCTTTAACCCGTGGGTCACGGGCTACTATTACGATACCAAGAACCAGAAGGTAAGCACCACCGGCAGGGATCCCAACACGGGAGCAACCGTTTCCTCTTATATCGACCCGGCCACTGGAGAAGAGGTCAATTTTGTAACCGCCTCCAACGTGATTACCAAAGGTGTGGAAGCCGGCATATCAGGAAATATATTTACGCCCTTTACTTACCGTCTCCAGTACACTTACATCACAACAAATGACGCCGGCACCAATGACAGCATAGCCCATAACCTTGTAAGCGCAACTGTCGGCTGCAAGTATAAAAATGCCTTTGCCAACTTAAGTTACCGGTACGTGGGCTCTCACGACCGATCCTCATCACCGGCTGGAATTATTTACTATGAACTGGGTGATTACTCGAGGCTTGACGCCAACGTGGGCTACAATTTTAAAATTTTCGATCGGGATACCAGGATAACCGTCTACGGAAAGAATCTGGGGAATAAACACTACGCCACACGGTATGTGACCGGCGCGTATAGAGATCCCGGCTTTCAAATCGGTGCAGAACTGGCTTTAAGCTTTTTTTAATATATGGAATCTGTAAAGTACGATGAATTAGCCCGGAGCATAAACGCCCCGATTTACGAATACTACGCCCGAAAAATCAAAGACGACACGGCCATTGTGAAGGGTGTCTGTTTAGACGTCGGATCAGGCGGTGGATACCTGGGTTTTGCTCTGGCCAGGATTACAGAGCTGGATTTCATCTTTCTCGACATATCGAAAGATGCTCTGGAAATGGCCAAGTCGCATATTACCGAAGACGGACTTCACTACAGAGCGAAAACCATGCCGGCCGACGTCCACAGCATTCCTTTGGCGGACCAATCGGTCAATCTTGTTGGTTCTTCTGGGTTTGTTGTGCATAAAATTAACTATATTTCTGTTCTTTGATAAATGAAGTAATCACTTTAAACATGAGATATTCCTGATCTTTGATACCATATGCTCTGCGTTGGATAACACGGA
>JBDKVD010000040.1:0-12707 GCA_039679325.1 Smithella sp. | reverse complement strand
GTGCCCATGCCTCCGGCTAAAATTACTACCTTCATGCCTGTACCCCAATTATTTATATCTTAAGAAGAAAACATCCCTTTCATTGCTGCCAGATCGGCGAATTCATTGATCTGACGAACCGATAAATCGATACAGTTCCCGCCGGTCTGATGCCATGATTTATACCAGTTTACCGTCCAGTCGATTGCGGTTGAACTATCCAGAACAGGCTGCCATTTCAACTTGAGTACCGCTTTATCGATATTTAAATTTAGGAGACGTGCTTCATGCAGCCCACTCTTTGCAGCTGGTGCATGGATTGCACCGTTTCCCCAGGCTCTGACAAAGCGTTCGACGAGTTCCCGCACGGTAACCTGATTAGATGTTCGAGGTCCGAAGTTCCATGCGCCGCCGTATCTTTCCGGATTTTCCGAAAGACGCATGCCCAGCAGCAAATAACCGTAAAGAGGGTCTAAAACATGCTGCCACGGTCTTGTGGCATGAGGATTTCTGACCATAATCGGCTCATGATTGGATAAGGCGCGCACACAATCGGGAATAATTCGATCTCTGGCCCAGTCGCCGCCGCCGATGACGTTTCCGGCACGAACTGTCGCCAAACCCAGATGAGGGCCTTCGCCGTTTTTATCAAAGTAAGAACGATGATAGGCGGAGCAAACGATTTCAGTTGCTCCTTTACTGGCGCTGTATGGGTCATATCCCCCCAGCGGATCGGTTTCGCGATATCCCCAAACCCATTCCTTATTTTCATAGCATTTGTCGGACGTGACAATTACTGCAGCTTGCACGGTAGTACTGTTGCGAATTGATTCCAGAACATTTATTGTGCCGCCGACATTGGTGTCGAACGTTGTTTTGGGATCACTGTAAGAATCGCGCACCAGCGCCTGGGCCGCCAGGTGAAATACGATGTCCGGTTTCGCAATTGAGAAGACCCGCTTTATGTCGTTGATGTTCCGGATGTCGCCTTCGATATGCTGTATAGATTTGCCAAGGCCGATCAATTTAAAATGAGAAGGATCAGTTTCCGGCTTTAGTGCCAGACCGGTCACTGATGCGCCCAATTCATTCAGCCACAAAGCGAGCCACGATCCTTTAAAACCGGTATGTCCGGTCACAAGAACCGATTTGCCCCGGTAAAAATCATCAAATGTATTGATTGGTGTTTCCGTCTCTTGTGTCAACTTCCGCACCTCGATGATATAAAATCTGCGAAGATGTTCATCGTATAGTTAATTTGTTCTTTTCCTATGCCCGGATAGGTTCCGAGAAAAAAAGTATCATTCATGATGCGCTCGGTGTTGGGCAGTTCACCGATCCGGCGGTGTATAATGTTCCGGTAGGCAGGTTGTTTCAACAAATTGCCGCCAAAGAAGTTTCGCGTTTCAACAAGGCGTTCATTGAGAAATGCCGTCAAATCGTTTCTGGAAAAATTTACCTCGTTGCTCCGCACGGTAAGTGGGTAGGCAAACCAGGCAGGATCCGAATGCGGCGTTGCTTCCGGCAGGATGAAATATTGTTCAAATGACTTGAAGCCATTCGACCAGAGACGGAAATTTTCACGTCTTTTATCACAAAATAGTTCTAATTTCTTGAGCTGCTCTACACCTATGGCCGCCTGAAATTCCGTTGCTTTCAAATTGTAGCCAATATGAGAATAGACATATTTATGATCGTAGCCCAAAGGCAGTTCTCCATGTTTGCCGGAAAATCTCTTTGAACAACGATTGTTTTGACCAGGGCGACAGAAGCAGTCTCTCCCCCAGTCTTTTAATGACCGGATAATTCGCGCAAGTCTGTCATCTGAAGTCAGTACCGCTCCTCCTTCTCCTAATGTAATGTGATGGGCCGGATAAAAAGAGCAGGTAGCAAGATGTCCGAAAGAACCGGTTAGGCGACCTTTGTATGATGAGCCGAGTGAATCGCAATTATCTTCAATCAAATAGAGATTATGCTTTTGGGCAAAGGATACAACATTATCAAGATTAAAGGGGTTTCCCAGTGAATGAGCAACAAAGATGGCACGCGTCTTTGGACCTAAAGTCTTTTGTAAATCGGCAGTATTGATGTTGTAGCCCGGAATGTCTACATCAACAAATACAGGAACAAGTCCGTTTTGGATAATAGGATTGATAGTAGTTGGAAAACCTGCCGCAACGGTGATTACTTCATCTCCCTGATTAAGTTTTTTGTCGCCCAGGAGATCTGAAGTTAAAGCTGTTATAGCCAGAAGATTGGCGGAAGAACCTGAGTTTACTAAAATAGCATGTTTAACCGTCAAATAATTGGCCAGATCGGATTCGAAGATCGAGGTGAATCTTCCTTCTGTTAACCAGAAATCAAGGGCAGCTTCTACTGCTGCCTGCATTTCTTTTTCGTCGTAATACCGTCCGGCGTAATGGACGGGAGTTTTTCCTTCTATAAATTGACGCTGCGCTGCATTTTCGTAATAATATTCTTTAACTAATTGTGATATTTTCTTTTTTAAAGATTGTAATGTTTTATCACGATTATCCATGCATTTATTCCTGAACAAAACCTGCCGCAGTCTTTTTACGCCAAGTGTATTAATGTAATTAGTTGCTTAGCAATATTGGTGCCATTGTTAAGTTGTACTTTTGAAAATTAAATAGAGTAAATATTGGAAAATTTTATGTATTTTGGAATGATCAGTTGAGAAATGTTTTCTTGCATTTTTTTTGAAACTTGCCGTTACATAGTTACGGGTGTCGTAAGCATTCTTTATTGCTTTGTTTTGGTTAATTTTTAAAATGATCAATCAACTCTTAAGTTATTATCCCTGGTGCCGATAATAGTACCGGAGAGATTTACTGGGGAGCGGGAAATGACAATAACACATTACCAGATAGATAGTGTGCTTAATGCCTATACCAGGCAAAGTAAATTAAGAGTATCGCAGAATACCGCCAAGGGAAATGCACCGGAAGGAAAATATACGGATGTGGTTTCACTTTCAGTTAAAGAAGAAAACAAGGCGGAAGAGTTTGATAAAATAAGCTATAACCTTCGTGATATAATCTTAAAAAAATAATTAAAACTAATCTTTATTGAAATATTTTACTTTCCTGAGTCAACAAATGTTGCATCGGTCTTCCAAATCTTTTTTTTCCAAAAGGCGTATTTTTTTATGGCAATAAGAATACCTGTCGAAGAAAAGTATAAAGAAAAGAAAGCAATATTAGTTGTTGACGACTACCTGCCCACCCGAAGACTTATTGTTGATGCCTTGGACCAATCTTCTCAGTATGAAGTTGATGAAGCGGAAAACGGCGAAGAAGCTTTACATCTTTTTAATCAACATAATTATGACCTTGTGATCAGTGATATTATGATGCCCGGGATGAGCGGTATGGATTTGTTAAACCGCATCAGAGAGAAGAATCTCTCTGCCGCCGTTATCATGATCACAGGAAATCCCACAGTTGAGCTTACTGTCAGCGCCATTAAAAAGGGGGCTGTCGATTTCCTGCCAAAACCTTTTGACATAGATGATTTGCTTTACAAGGTGGATATCCATTTGAGGGGGAAGTCGCTGTTGTCGGAAGACAGCGTAGAAGCATTTCAGGAACAAGCCAGTCTTAAAGATAAAACCGACGAACTTTCCAAACAGGGTTATATATTTGATTCAATAGAAGATTCTCCACTGGATAATGACATCATTTTTGAAAAAATCGCAGCATTGGCTTTAAAATTGGTTGATGGTGAGATCTGCTCAATTTTGCTTTTTGATGAAGCGGATAATGCATTTCATCCTAAGGTGGTGAAGGGCGAATCAAAAGTAATCGGTAAAGATTATTCAAACAGCTCCGCGCTCAAAATGGTGTTTAATAAAGTTATTGAACGAAAAGAAGCAGTCGTTATAAATTCCAATGAGCATCCGGATGTCTCACCATCATTGATTTGCGCTCCGCTGATGATCCGTAATTCCATATTAGGGATTTTAAGCATAAAAAAAAGGAAAAACAGGGGAATATTCAATAAGAGGGATCTGCACCATATTTTGAGCCTGACCAAAAGAGCTTCGTTGAATTTAGAAAATAAAATTCTTTATGAAAGCATCTATTTCAATATCATGGATACTTTGAAGTCGTTGATATCGTCGGTTCAGGCACGGGATCATTATACGGAAGAACATTCCCATCGTGTCACGGAAATGTCTTTAAAAATTGCCGCTCAAATGAATTGTTCGGCAAGTGATATGGAAAGTCTCAAAATTGCGGGTATTCTCCATGATGTTGGCAAGATCGCCGTTCCGGACAGCATTTTGATCAAACCGGGTAAACTAACATCAGAAGAATACATGATCATAAAGAACCACCCCACGATTGGTGAAAATATTCTCCGACCGGTTGTTTTATTGGAAAAAGAAAGAAAAATAATTCAATGTCATCATGAAAGATGGGACGGTAAAGGTTATCCTTTGGGAATTGCCGGAACTGAAATTCCCTGTCTGGCGCGTATTCTGGCAGTTGCCGATTCTTTTGATGCCATGACCAGTGACCGGCCGTATCATCCGGCAATGCCGCTCGAAAAAGCCATTGATGAATTAGTAGCTAATAAAAATACCCAGTTTGACGCGGACGTTGTCGACTCCTTCATTAAGATCTTCTAATTATATTTCCATTTGAAAATGGCATATTAATTGATACCTTGAGATTTATCGAAGGAGGGATCATGTCAATTTCTGCTAATAATTTGTCAGGCATTACCTGGAGAGATCAAATTGAGACGGAGAGAGCAAAAACATCAACGGTAAATAACCAAAACAATTTTAGCGATCTATTGCACGATTCTCTTCAGCAAACAAGTGCTTCCATATCTTCGGGAGCGGCATTGCCGCCCTTAACTAGAGAACAGCTTAATTTTCTTGTCAAAGTTCTACAAGCTCAAATGAATCGCCAACTTTATAACATCGTATTCAGCGGTGGGATGGAAATAAATTACTTTCCGTCAAGAATGTTGCCTGTTTGTAGCAAAGAAATAGTTCCCTCTTCGATAGAAACGTCAAAAAAATGTCAGGTACCGCCAAAAAAAGATAGCAATAAGACCGACTCCAACTTAGATAACTCCAACTTAAGTAACTCCACGTTGGATAACTCCAATCTGGATTCTATTATTAATAAAGCCGCAGGCAAGTATGGCGTCGATTCAGACTTAATTCGATCAGTTATTAAGACGGAAAGTAATTTTAATTCTCGGGCTACTTCACCTAAAGGAGCAATGGGCTTAATGCAGTTGATGCCGGGAACAGCGAGGGATCTGGGAGTGAAAAATGCCTATGATCCGGAAGAAAATATTATGGGCGGCACACGATATTTAAAAACACTGCTGAATCGTTATGACGGGAAAGTAGATCTGGCGCTGGCGGCATACAACTGGGGAATGGGCAATTTGGAAAAAAATCCGGAACGCCTGCCTCGCGAAACGTCAAATTATATTACCAGAGTTAATAGTCATTATAAGAATTTCAGAGCATCTACTTAGACGACTGCGTAAAAAGTTCATATGTTGCGTTACGGCGCATCATTCGTCGTTGCGACGTACGCTACTAAGTACGTCTCACTCCTCCTGATTTGCGCGCCTTGCCTCTGGAGCTTTTTACGCAGTCGTAAACTTAAAGTTGACTCAAATCATTTTGCTCCATCCACTCCTGCAAAGATCTTAAAGCACGATCAGCATAAAGAGGGGGGCGTTCTTTTTTCCTGATTTTTTTCCCGGGCAATGGTTCCAAAAGACCGAAGTTAATATTCATCGGCTGAAAATTAGCAGCATGATCGGCAGAGGTTATATATCTTAACAGCCCGCCGATGGCGGTAGTTGCCGGCGGAGGTGGAAGCATTTTCCCGGCAAGAATAGCCGCAGCATTCAATCCTGCCAGAAGCCCCATAGCGGTTGATTCCATATAACCTTCCACGCCCGTAATTTGTCCGGCAAAAAAAATATTGTTGTTTGTTTTCAATTGAAGAGAATTATTTAGAAGGGAAGGGGAATGAATATAAGTGTTGCGGTGAATGCTCCCCATTCGGGCGAATTGAGCGTTTTCCAGACCGGGAATCAGACGAAAAATGCGCTGCTGCGCAGGCCAGGTCAATTTTGTTTGAAAACCAACCAGATTAAACAGGGACCCGGAAGAATTTTCCCGGCGCAATTGAACTACCGCGTAGGGCCTAGCTCCTGTACGGGGATCAATTAATCCCACCGGTTTCATCGGACCAAAGGCCAGTGTGTCTTCGCCGCGGGACGCCAGTACTTCAACAGGCAGACAGCCTTCAAAATGCTTGACTTCTTCGAATTCTTTGGCGGCGACTTTATCTCCTTGCAGCAGTTCCTGACGGAAGTGCTTGTATTGATCTTCGGAAAGCGGACAATTCAAATAATCAGGCGTGCCTTTGTCGTAGCGCGATGCCCAGTAAACTTTATCCATATTAATAGAATCGGCTTCCACGATCGGTGCAATGGCGTCATAAAAATATAAATAGGAACTGCCCAGCATTCGGACGATTTCCTGCGCCAGGGCATCGGAAGTAAGCGGACCAGTAGCAATAATAGTTAATCTATCCTGGGGAATTTCGGTGACTTCACCCGTGAACAGAGAAAATTGGGGCTGTCTTTTGAGCTGGAGTTCCACTTGCTGAGCGAATTGCCGACGATCAACAGCCAGGGCGCTGCCGGCGGCAACTGCTGTTTTATCCGCCGCGGCCAAAATCAGCGAATTAAGGCGGCGCATTTCTTCTTTGAGCAGGCCGGGTGCATTATCAAGGCTGTTGGATTTCAGCGAATTGCTGCAGACAAGTTCCGCCAGTTCCTCCATCTTGTGGGCGGGAGAAAACTTTTGCGGCTTCATTTCATGAAGATGAACCGCATAGCCCCGCTGCAAAAGTTGCCAGGCTGCTTCACATCCGGCCAGGCCGCCGCCGACAATAGTGACAACAGAATCCGTCATGCTTCGGGTTTTGCTTTGGGCATCTTCTTGATATTCTTGCATTCAGGATACCCGGTACAACCGAGGAACTTCCCATAGCGTCCGCGTTTAACGGCCATAGGTTTGCCGCATTGATCGCAGGCGATATCAGTAATCTCCGGTTCCTGGGCGATCACCTTACCTTCTTTTCCGATCTTTTTGATATTTTTGCATTCGGGATAACCGGTGCAACCTAAGAACTGGCCGTAACGACCGCGCTTGATCGCCATGGGCTTGCCGCATAATTCGCAGACGGCATCCGTTACCGGAGCTTCCTGGGGAACAATATCGCCATTTTCATTTCTGGTGGCGTTCATCGTGTTTTTACATTCAGGATAACCCGAACAAGCCAGGAATTGACCGAAGCGTCCATCTTTTACAATCATTGGTTTTCCGCATTTATTGCATTTAATGTCGGTTGTCTGAGTTTCCATGTGGCGAATTTTCCCTTCTTCATCGTGAGTGAAGTTCATTGTGTTTTTACATGTCGGATAATTGGAGCAGGCGAGAAACCGTCCATTCTTACCCCATTTGATGACCATCTGGCTTTGACACTTTTCGCAGATGAGGTCTGTCGGAGTTTCTTCCAGTTTGACATTCTTCATCTCCTTTTTTGCCTTTTTCAATTCCTCGGCAAAAATGCCGTAGAAGTCATGAAGAGTTTTGATGCGTTGACTTTCGCCCTCTTCGATCAGATCCAGCTTGTTTTCCATATCGGCTGTAAAAGCCATGTCTAGAACCGTGGGGAAGTTTTCAACTAAAAGCTCGGTAACAGTCATTCCCAATTCCGTGGGGAAAAATTTACCTTTGTTCAGGCGCACGTATTCCCGGTCCTGAATTGTAGTGAGAATGGTTGCATAAGTGCTGGGACGACCAATGCCTTTTTCTTCCAGTTCACGCACCAGGGAGGCTTCCGAAAAACGGGGAGGCGGCTGGGTGAACTTCTGCTCCGAGTTTAAATTAATCAGGGTCATATTTTCTTTTTCTTTAACGTCCGGTAGAAGCTTGTCCTGACCACTGTCTTCTTCTTTTTCATCTTTGCCTTCGGTATAGACGATGGTAAAGCCGGGGAATTTAAGAACCTGTCCCTGCGCCCGGAAAATGCAGTTGGCGCCGCCGATATCAATTGTGGTTTGATCGAGAAGGGCGGGGCTCATCTGACTGGCCACAAAGCGGTTCCAGATTAACTGGTAGAGTTTAAATTCATCGGCGGTCAAATATTCTTTAATATCCTGCGGTTTATAAGCCATTGTGGAAGGCCGGATGGCTTCGTGGGCATCCTGTGCTTTTTGCGCATTCTTGTATGTATGCGGTTTGGCAGGCAGATATGCGGCAGCATAGTTTTCTTTAATGTAGTCGCGCACAGCTGCGAGGGCTTCATCGGCAATACGGTAAGAGTCGGTTCTCATATAGGTAATAAGACCGACGGAGCCGTCTTTCCCCAGTTCGATGCCTTCGTATAATTTTTGAGCTACGCTCATGGTTTTTTTCGCTGAAAATCGCAGCCAGCGGGATGCTTCCTGCTGCAGTTTGCTTGTCGTAAAAGGCGGCAGGGCGGAACGCTTAAGTTCCTTCTTCTCCAGTTTTTCTACAATAAAAGAAGCTTTTTTCAAGGACTCGACAAGCTTGGCAGCCTGTTCCCCGTTTACAACTTTTGCTTTTTTCCCGTCAATTTTATGCAGCTTCGCGTCAAAGGGCGGCGGATTGCTTCCCTGAAACTGGGCTATCAGATTCCAGTATTCTTCGGGGATAAATTTATTTATTTCATTTTCTCTTTCACAAATCATTCTCACGGCGACGGATTGAACCCGGCCGGCGCTCAGTCCTCTTTTGACTTTATCCCACAGCACCGGGCTGATCTGGTAGCCGACGAGCCTGTCCAAAATACGGCGCGTCTGTTGTGCTTCATATTTATTGAAGTCCAGATTCAAAGGATGATCGATTGCCTCTAAAACTGTTTTTTTGGTAAGATCATTAAATAATACGCGGTAAATATTTTTATTTTTCTTGTTGATTACTTCTGAAATATGCCAGGCGATAGCTTCTCCTTCGCGATCCGGGTCCGGGGCAAGAAAAATATTTTCTGCACTTTTAGCGGCTTTCTTAAGTTCGTCTATGGTCTTTTTCTTCGTTTCAATATTCTTGTAGGTCGGCTCAAAATCCTTTTCCAGATCGATGCCTAAAGTGCTTTTAGGCAGATCCTTGATATGACCCATGGAAGCAACAACGTTAAAGTCTTTTCCCAGAAATTTTTTAATAGTCTTAACTTTTGTGGGCGATTCCACAACAATTAACGAGTTGGACATAATAACTCCTTGTATTTCGCCGCACCCTATAATGGGGAGCCGGAAATTTGTAAAGACAAATTTATGACAGCCTCGTAAAAAGGCCGGATGCTGCGTTGCGCTTCATCCTTCGTCACTGCAGCGTACACTTAGTACGCCTCGTTCCTCATGATTCGCGCGCCTTGCCTGCGGCCTTTTTACGAGGCCGTCTAAGTAATCGTAACTTTTTATGACTTTTGTAAATCCATCATTCATTTAAGTAAAGAAAAGAACTTTCCCGGATGCTGCTGAACAATTCCGTTTAACTCCAGCTTCATGAGGGAACTTAAGACATCGCCGGGTGCTAAACCGGTCGTGTTTATCAACTCGTCAATATGAACGCGGTTGTTCGATAAAAGCACCATAATTTCTCGGTCGACGGAGTTTATATTGTTGATCTTTTTATCCATGCATACTTCTTTACCGGAAATTGGTAAAGTATCCGGTATTTTTATTCTTTCCAGCTGGGGTAAAATTTCTTCCAAAATATCATCGGTATTTTCAATCAGTTTTGCACCCTGTTTGATAAGTTTGTTTGTCCCCCGCGAACCGGCGGAATCAATGCTTCCCGGAACGGCGAAAACCTCCCGCCCTTGCTCCAGCGCCAGCCTGGCCGTAATCAGTGAGCCGCTTTTTTCTCCCGCTTCTATCACAACCACACCATAAGACATGCCGCTGATGATACGATTACGGGCAGGAAAATTACAGGCGCGTGGAGGCGTCCCCGGCGGAAACTCGGAAACGACGGCTCCCTTTTCGCAGATTGCGGCGAATAATTTCTTGTTTTCGGGTGGATAAATGATATCCAGGCCGCTTCCCAGAACTGCTATTGTCCTTCCCTGAGCTGTTAATGTTCCGCGGTGCGCCGCCGAATCGATACCCCGCGCCAATCCGCTGACAATGGTTATTCCCCGCAGGGCAAGTTCGCGGCTGATTTTCTCCGTGGTATATTTACCGTAAGTGCTTGCCAGTCTTGATCCGACTATGGAAATATTGATATCGTCATTTCGGAGGTTGCCCTTGACAAAAAGAAAGGGAGGGCGGTCATAAATCTCCAACAGTTTTGCCGGATACAATTCGTCCTGATAAGTAACGATATTAATGCCGGCATTTACGGTAAGGTACAGATTTTTATTAATGATATCCCAATTATTAAATGTCGCAATACCGGTAGCGGCTTTTTTGGTAACTGCCGGTACAGCCTGCAGTTCGGCGACTGAAGCGGAGAATATGGCTTCCAGTGATCCGAAATGATCAATCAGCGCAGGAAAACAAACATTGCCTATACCGGCAATGGACTTTAACGCCAGCCAATATTTTAATTTATTGTAGTCCATACAAGCCCATGAAGAATTGGACGAACGTTATATCCTATACCTTGGATGTGTCAAGGGTTTAATAGGCTGCCCCCATCAGTCGGCATAATATGCGTTGAAAACCGGAGATTCAAGCCCACTATTTACGATATTAATTGTTATTATTGCATAAATTTATACTTTGCGCTAGGAAGCCTTATCTTTTGTGAGGTATTTTCATGTCCTGGATAAAAAAATGTTTTGCCTTGATTATTATTGCCTTAAGCGTTTGTCCATTTAATGTTCTTGCCCAGGATGGAGACAGACAAAATCCTTCCGGTATCAGGAATAATGATGCTAATGGTAAAAAAATAGTTAATAAAAATAAGCCAATGCCCCATTCGGTAATGGCAATTACACCAAGAGAACTGGATATTGGAACAATTGGTGCCGGTGAAACTCTGTCGGGAGTTGTTACGCTTAAAAATATGGGCGCCGGGAGCATGAGCTGGTACACTTTCGGTCCGGAAGGCTGGAAAGCAGAGGAAAATCAAAGATTGTCCGGTGTTGTTGAAAACGGCGCCGCTTCCTTACGTGTGGAAGTTCAAGTTTCATCGAATGGACCGACGGCAAATGCATCTAAATCCAAAGCGTCTGTTGATCAGGTAAAAATTACAATGTCAGCTGGAAACGCAAGACTTGTTTGCCGGAAGAATTTATCCGCAGGTCAGCACAGGGAAACAATCAAAGTTATTTCTGTCGGCGGCAGCAGGACAATATTTGTCAAGTTCAAAATAGTTGATAATCAGGAACTGGCTCAAATCAGTTTAAATCCGGAAAGACTGGATATGGGAAGTGTCCGGCAGGGGAAAAACATATCCAAAAAAATAAGACTGACTAATAAAGGGAAAGAAATATTAAACTGGTCTGTTGCGGCACAAAAACAAAGATACGGCGATATCCGGAAGAGTCTTTTCAAGAAGGAGAAATATATTTCCTTTGGCAACGAAGAAATGAGAGGAAGAGGGGTTTATACACCACCTGCTGATTTAAAGGAGTCAATGTACGTTTCCGGCAAATGGGCGGAAAATGACGGATGTCCGTCAAGCGCGGGCAGGACAAATTCCATTAAATTTCGTTTCAGCGGGACAGGATTGATTCTTTATTTTATAACTTACCCAGATACAGGCAATCTTATTATTTATCTCGACGACAAATTAATAAATGAATATGAGTGGTTTACTGATCAGAAAGAAAAAAATGAAATGGTCGCGGTCGCCGGACTTGCCAATACCTCTCATGTGGTTACTCTGGTGGATAAAAACGGCCGTTTTGACATTGAAGGTGTTAAAATATTGGGAAGAGATATTATGTATGGACCGGCGGGCTGGGTTAATATTTTTCCCTATTCCGGCTCAACCACACTGGAGACGGAATATATTAATGTAACCTTGAATACGGCTCATCTTGCACCCGGTTCTTATGGCGACTATATAGTTTTTGATTCCAACGGCGGTGAAGGAATAGTCGAAGTCTTTGTAGATGTAGTACCCGATAAGTTGACAAAAGTTGTTGACGTGTTTCGTTATTCTAAGGGATTGGATTATCTGTTTACCTCCAATCCGCAGGAGGAAAGCAAAAGGCTCATTCAAAATAACTATGTTAAAGAAGGTATCGCTTTCCGTCTTTTCTTGCCGGATACGCCGGGAACAACAAGTTTTTATCGCTGGTACAGTCCGGTGAAAAATGATCATTTTTATCATTACGACCGAAAAGGTGGCGGGAATCAATTGCAGGGGTACGTGTTTGAAGGAACTGTCGGCAACATTGCCACTTCCCGAATGACGAATACCAAAGAACTTTATCGCTGGTTTAATCCCTCTACCGGGCGTTATTTTTTTACTACCGACCCGAAAGGAGAAAAAGCAGTAAAAAAGGGATATAAGTTTAACGGCATCGCCGGTTATGTCAGGTAAGTTATTTTTTGCAGCATTTAATCTTGACAAAATGGAAAAGAGAGGATATTACGCAAACTCTTTTTTCAGGTACAGGATTTACTATTTGCGCCTGTAGCTCAGCTGGATAGAGCAACGGACTTCTAATCCG
>JBDKVD010000039.1:0-6657 GCA_039679325.1 Smithella sp. | reverse complement strand
GATTGGGAAGGTAAATTTCTTAAGTCAATAATATTGAATGGAATTAGATCTGAAGAACGCCGGTTACCTCTCCAGGGTTAAAAACATTCTGCACTGCCCGCAGTCAAAATCGAGACGGTAGGTATGATGAGCATCCTTCAGCCGGAGAGGCCCTTTAACGGGGGAACCAGGAGGTTGCATCCCGGGGCACAGGTTCAATTGATACCGGATGCAATAGCGGGTAGTCATGACAGTTTTTCCGGTCGTAGCGGAAAGAGTTTCAAAAGCCGGTTCAACGACGGATGCCCCGTGGCGTTCGTAAAAACGTCGGGCCCGCGCGTTGAAGACATTGGCGTGGAAGTCGAGCTTTTTTTCCGGGTAAGGAAAGTCGTTGGGTATTATCTTAATGCTCCGGCGGGGAGATGCTTCACTCCTGATTCCGGTCAGCATCTCCAAAACATCCCGCCGAATGCCGTTCAAAGTGCTTGCGGGAAGAAAGCCCGGCTGTTCGGGCTGAATCGTCAAACTTGCTGTCCGGTAAGGTGTGTTGCCTGTGCTGGTAAGGTGTGTTTCAATCTGTTTTACGGCCCGGACCGGATCGCGGGAAGGCTCAAATAAAATCTCCTTTACCGCTTCAGCCACATTGCCGTCTTCATCTCTTGCCACTAAACGTATTAACGTATTTTCTTGCCGGAAATTCATCTCCACGGCGATGCGACGGTCAGCCGAAGATTTTTTCAGAGCCCTGGTAAGAGCAATGTCATAATTGCGATAGAGAGGCGTGCCGATTTCCAGACCTGTCATGTTATTAGGATAGATTCTTCCCTTATCCACCTTCTCCACCCTGAACCCGGCCAAATCATTTTTCTTTGTAAAGAAGCAAAGCCCGTCTCCGTTTTGCAGATCATGATGGGTTATGCGAAAAAAATCCTTTCCAACAGAGGTGATTTCTCCCAAATATTGTCCGATTGATTTCTGCGTGTCCAGGGAGGCAACTTTTTGTCTTCCACCGGCAATAAAGTATTGGGTATAGCCGCGGTTGAAAGTCCTTTCCGGGGCCGGCGAAAAGGTGAATGTGCTCACCCCGGAACTGCTTTTGCGGTAACCTGCATGTGCGCTGATGAACTGGTCTATGGCTTGGCGGAAAGCAGCTGTTACATTCTTTACATACTCAATTCCCTTGTATCTTCCTTCGATTTTAAAGGAGGTGACTCCGGCCGCGATCAGATCCGGTATGAAGTCCATCAGATTCAGGTCTTTGAGGGAGAGGAGAAATTTGTTTTGCAGTATAATGTTGCCGTCGCCGTCAATCAAAGTATAGTGGGAGCGACAGGGCTGGGCGCATACGCCGCGATTGCCGCTGCGTCCCGTGATGGCCTGGCTCATGTAACATTGGCCGCTGTAGGAAACGCATAATGCGCCGTGAACAAAAGCTTCCAGCTCTATATTGGAATTCCGGCGAATGTCTGCAATCTCGTCAAGTGAAAGCTCTCTGGCGAGGATTACCCGTTGGAAGCCCACGGCCTCCAGAAACTGAATCTTCTCAACGGTGTTGTTGTGCATCTGGGTGCTGGCAATAAGGGGAATCGGCGGGAGATCCAGCTCCAGCAGTCCCACATCCTGGATAATCAGAGCGTCAGCGCCCAGCTCGTAGACTTTCCGGATTATATCGAGCGACTCATCTAGTTCCCGGTCTGTCAGGATGGTATTGAGCGCCACATAGACCCTGGCGTAATAGAGGTGTGCATGCTTTATCAAACGGGCAATATCGGCAACGCTCACTCCCGCATCGGCTCTGGCGGAAAATTTTGGAGCACCGATATAGACGGCATCGGCGCCGTGATCGATGGCGGCTATGCCGACATCAGCGTTCCCCGCCGGCGCCAGTAATTCCAGTGACGTGACCATCTAACTGCTCCTCGCAAAACCGGCAACTCCACCGGCGACCTTTCCGATAAATTCTTCCATAATTACTTTGGCTTCGTCCAGGGAGGAATATACGGCTGTTTGTATATCGGGGCTGCCCGCAATCATGGCGGACAAATGAAGCTCCGGCAAGGGCCGATAAAGACATAAAACAGGTTTCTTAAAGGCAGCGGCCCAGCCCAGCTCGTAGCCCACCCCGAGGGACGGTGTCGTAACTTCGGCCACTACGAGATCGCAGGATGAAAGCCATGCCATGTCCCGGTCGTGGATATATCGGTCGCCGGGCCCGTCGTCGCCTGCTTTCGAGAGAGCGGGGTTGCCCACATGCTCGGTCAATACTTCTCCAAAAGATCGCAACTCTGCGATCATGGCTTCATATATCGCAGCATCGTTTCGTCCTGCCCGGATTGATCCGGCAAAATAAATCTTCATGTATTCACCATTCACAAGCAAAAGCGATTCTCCTTATTGTTGCCAACTCTTTACGGCTCCGGCCGCAATCAACTCCCGGAAACTAACATAGCAGAGGTGATTTATTATTATGCAGCAGCCTATTTTTTTCAATCTTCTTTTGGCTGACATTGGCATAGCAGTAAATGCAGTGGTGCCTGCAGGTATTGTATTCGCCGATATCACAACTTGTGACGCAGCCGCAGAGTTCCCGCTGATGTTTATCTTTTTCAATTTTCAGGTTTCTTCCGGTCAACCTGGCAATCAGCCGATCATCAACGCATTTACCGTGCTCGATGCCGAAATCGGCAAGATCGATCTTCTCGGCGCATGTTTCTACTTTAATATGATGAGCAGCAGCAATCCGGGCTATATTTTCCGCCAGTGTTCGCATCTGAGCTTCATCGGGCGGTCTGATGGAAAGCCCCGCACTTTTGCTTTGCAGGTGGCGATACATATCCAGGAAACTGATGACGCATTTGTCCGTATAACCGGACAGCAGTTGCGCCAGATCGGCGAAATGCCGGAGATGATAATCAATGCTCACGCTCGGGGATAATAGTATCGGATCATAACGCCAGATGATTCTCTCCCTTCCGATTTTTCGGGAAAGCGCAAGAAACGTATCAATCACTTCAGTCTTGGGCGGCAGGTTTTGCTCAATATCCCTGCCGTAAGGCGTCAGCGTAAATTGAAAATAATATTGGAAGTCCCGAAGAAGAGGAAGCTTGTCGATAAGCGGCGCGGGGTTTTTTGTCCAGAAGACGATGCAATCAACATCCGGGGACAAAAGTGAAACTTTCCTCACCTGCCTGGCATTCATCGGATTGCGCACCTGGACAAAGCCTTCGCGAATCCGGTTGACAAACCATTCACTGTAAAAAGCGGGAATATCCGTCCTCCGGCTGCAACTGATGACCATGATTATTCAAAACCTGCGAGGTAAATTTCTTATCTGACCTTTCCAAGATAACGGATAGCAGCAGAGATGAAATCTTTCACTTTCCGGATCAGGGAGGTTCTGATGTGGACTGTCAGATAAAGGTCTCCGGCATCTCCACCGGCATGGCCGGCTTCTCCCATCCCCTTTAAGCGCAGTTGCTGACCATTCCTCATATTCGGAGGGATGGTTACAAGCAATTCCCGGCCTGTCTTTTTGTGTGAATAGCGTAACTTCCCGCCCAACCGGGCCAGCCCGGAAGAAAGCACTGTGAAATCCCTTAAATCCTTACCTCTTTCAGGCAGTTCGATGCCCCATTTCTTTTTCAGACCGTATTGGATCAGTCTGCCCAGATACCCGCCAATTGCGGCATTTCTGCCGGCGCCTTGTCCGCCTCCGAAGCCGCCAATAATGACCCGGCCAAAGACACCCGGCCTCCTGAATTCAAAGGTCCGATATCCGGCTCCATACGATTCCCGAAATACGTCGTCAAAGCCCCGGAAACCGAAGGCACTGCTCAATTCTTCAAATATCTGCTGGATATCCGAGCCCTTGAATATATCCTGATCAGAATAGGTCTGCCGGAAATGGTTGTAGGCCGAAGATCCATACGTTTGCCTGAGGCCATCATATTCTCTTCTTTTTTGGGGATCGGAAAGAACGGCATAGGACTCGTTTATCTCTTTCATTCGTTCCGCCGCCCCCGGGTTGTCTTTATTCCTGTCCGGGTGGTATAAAAGAGCCAGACGACGGTAGGCATCCCGGATCTGCTTCTCGCCGGCCTCCTTCTCTAATCCCAAAATTTGATAGTAGTCTTTCTGTTCCATAGCGGGCTTCTTCTACAGCCTTTATTCGCTGCCTTGTCAAGAAATAAGTTATTCCATTTCTAAATCAATGATGATACCGCGGCGGCTAGGAGGAGGCGACGAGGCGTGGTTCGACAAGCTCACCATGACAGACTCAATTATAAGCTTGTCCTTAGCCTGCCGAAGGGCCAACAAAGGTAGCGCTTGATTTGGAAATGGAATTAATCGAGTCCCCTGTGTTTGCCTCTTTTCCATTGACATACCTTGTCCATCTTCTTATAGTTTTCCTCTGGAAAGATCAATGTTTCTTCAAATCGCAGGAATTGGTATTTAGTGTATTGGGTAGTCTCTCTCAATTTCAACATGTATGATAATGGACTCGTAAAAAAAGTCTTTAAACTGGCCATTTACAGACGGCCTCGTAAAAAGGCCGCAGGCAAGGCGCGCGAATCATGATGAACGAGGCGTACTTGTCGTACGCCGCGGGGACGAAGGATGAAGCGCAACGCAGCATCCGGCCTTTTTACGAGGCCGTCATTGATCATGTCCAGCTAAATTAGAGGAGGTGTCATGGGCACAAGTAGTGATCTGATCCAAAGAGCAGCTGATTTCATCAAGAAGGATATTTGGCGGATTCGGCGTACCAGCCTTTCTCCGGGAAAATCTTTTTTCCTGAATCTCTTGAGGGTCTTGCTTCTTTCCATTAGAGGGTTTGACGAAGATAAATGCCAACTGCGCGCATCATCTTTAACGTTTTATTCGCTGGTCTCGATTGTCCCCATTGCGGCAATGGCTTTCGGAATAGCCAAAGGCTTCGGCTTCGAGAAAATACTCGAAGAGCAGTTACGCAATAAACTGGTTGGTTATGAAGACATTCTGGCCAATGTCATCCAGTTTTCCAATGCTCTTCTGGCCAACACCAAGGGCGGACTGATTGCGGGAGTCGGCGTAGTTGTTCTTTTCTGGGCTGTGATCAAGGTGCTGGGACAGATTGAATACTCTTTCAACGACATCTGGGGAGTCAAGGATAAACGTACCCTCGGCCGTATGTTCAGCGATTATCTGTCGTTAATGCTGGTCTGCCCCGTGATCCTGATCCTTTCCGGCGGCATGACCGTTTTCATCACTATACAGGTAAACCTGATTATGGAGAAGTTCACCATTCTGGGAAGCTTCAGCTCTCTGATATTATTTTTACTTAAGCTGCTGCCTTACACCCTCATATGGAGCCTTTTTACCTTCCTTTATATTTTCATGCCGAATACTAAGGTGAAATTATCCGCTGCTCTGACCGCGGGAATTATTGCCGGCACCATATTTCAAATCGTTCAATGGGTATATATTACTTTTCAGATCGGCGTCGTCCAATACAATGCCATCTATGGGAGTTTCGCCGCCCTGCCTCTGTTCCTTGCATGGCTCCAGTTGAGCTGGCTGATTGTTTTATACGGAGCGGAATTGTCTTTCGCCTACCAGAACGTCGACACATATGAATTCGAACCAGACGCCCTTCAGGCCAGCCACCGGCTTCGAACGCTGCTTTCTCTCCAGGTTACACATCATGTGATTCAAAGCTTTGCAAAAGGAGAGAAACCCCTGACGGCGCCGGAAATATCCCATCAGTTGGATATCCCCATCCGCTTTGTTAACGACATCCTTTTTGAACTGAGCAGAAGCAACATTCTATCGAAAGCCGAAATCGAGGGAAACGAGGAACACGGATATCAACCGGCACGTGATATTAACGTGCTGACCATAAATTACGTCATCGAGGCGATGGAAAAAAGAGGCCTGAACAATGTACCTTTCAGCCATGCTCCCCAATTTCCCGCCCTGTCGGCATCCGTTGAAGCATTCGGTAAAACAATTGAAAAACTACCGGAAAACAAACTGATTAAGGATCTGTAAATTTTTAAATTACGGCAGCAACAGTCACACAGGAGAATTAAAATAAACAGAGCTGTTGGTCATTTTCGCCAGTAGCCGTCGACAGCCTCGTATTCTTTGAGCAGATCGTCCTCCACTTTTTTGCGGAAGAATTCAAACTGATCATTACTTGCTATTTCGGGTACGGGAAAGATTGTACCAAACCGTATAAGAACTCTGCTGAATGGTTTGGGTACCATAAAACGATCCCAACTCTTTGCTATCCAGGCCTTTTCATAGGAGACGAGCGTCGGACAAATAACGGCATTTGCGCTCTGAGCCAGGGAGATAAGGCCTGGTTTGATGACGCGGGGCGGGCCGGTAGGACCATCTACAATATGGCCGCCAATCATATGCTCATGAACGCCCTGAACCATAGCTCGCAGAGCCTCTTTACCCCCTCGCGAACTGGAACCCCGCACCGTAATCCATCCGATGTGCCGGGCGATCTGGGAAACAAAATCCCCGTCCCGGCTTTTGCTGATCATGATGCAGGGTGACCATTTAAAAATTTTGGGAATAAAGAAACCGCCGAAAAACCGTTGATGCCAGCTGGTCATGATGATTCTCCCTCCATTTTCCAAATGCTTCTGAATCTTTTCGGTACCCTCGAATTGCACGTGGAGTGTC
>JBDKVD010000038.1:0-7815 GCA_039679325.1 Smithella sp. | reverse complement strand
CAAACGCCGCAGCCGATGCAAGTGTTTATATCTATAAAAACTTTGTCAGCAGCTTCATCCAGAACAAGAGAGGGACATTCGAAGCGTTCCAGGCAAACTTTGCATCCGGTGCATTTTTCCGTCACCTGCATCCGGTAAGTGCTTTGCTGTTTTTTGGCCTGCTTGTCCATGATACACAGATGCTTCGAAATTATGACCGCCACGCCTCCTTCGTCGCTCCGGCAGAACCGGTCCGCTTCGACAAGCAGTTTCTTAAATGATTCCAGATCATAGGGGTCGCATTCTTTCATAAACCTGACGCCGCTGGCGTTGACCAGATCCGGAATGTACACCGTATTACCGGGGCTTCCGTCAGCCATGAACCCTACCTGCGGCGTGGGCTGGTTGCCTGTCATGGCCGTCGTGGAATTATCCAGAATCACCAGTATAAACCGCGCCTTTGTAAATACGGCATTGACCAGCGCGGGAATTCCGGCGTGGAAAAATGTCGAATCACCGATGGTCACGACTACAGTCGGAAAATCCGGACCATCGGCGGCGTAGGCATGATAAAAACCGGCACCCTGACTGATGCACGCTCCCATGCAATGGCAGGTATCAACGGCGCCGAAATTCATACCCAGGGTATAGCATCCAATATCGCTGGGAAAAATCCCTTTGGGAAAGGTTTTGCGAATGGCGTAGAAGGCAGCTCGATGCGGACAGCCGGGGCAAAGACTGGGCCGCACTTCCTTTACCTGCTTTGTTTCGTTTGCCTCTGGAATAGATAAATTCAAAAATTTCCGCAGGATGTCTTCGATAATTTCCGGCGTCAATTCTCCGTAATCGCGAACATCCTTGGAAATGCGTCCCTTGATGCTGCGGTTGGCCAGCTGCATTTCAATTACCGGATAAGTTTCCTCGATAACAAGTATTTTTGCATAGTCGGCATTAACCTTTTGAATAAAATTCCTGTTCAATGGATAGGGAAGATCAACCTTATAGAAATCCACTTTCCCAAGGAGACCAAGATCCTCCAGAATTTCATAAGTATAGGCATAGGCCACTCCCGAAGAGATGATGCAGCACTTATTAAATGTACCGTCTCCGGCAACAGAGGAAGGATAGAAAGCGCCAAGCTCACTTATTGTATCTATCTTGGAGTTAAGCTCGCGGTGCAAGTTAGTGAGAAACTGTGGTGTGGCGACCCAGCGGCCCGGGTTCTTTTTAAAAGCGGCCTTGCGGGATATCTCTTTGGGCGGAAGACAACGGACATTCCCCCGGGCATGACAAACCCGTGTCGTCGGTCGCAGCATAACGGGAATTTCATAGGCTTCCGAAAGTTCAAAGGCCCGCTCGATCATTTCTTTGGCTTCGGAGGGATCTGCAGGATCAAACACGGGAATACGGGCAAACTGGGCAAAAAATCTGCTGTCCTGCTCCGTCTGTGAGCTGAAGGGCCCGGGATCGTCGGCAACAATCACCACCAGCCCACCTATAATCCCCAGGTAGGCGGACCGCATAAAGGGGTCGGAGGCCACATTCAGACCTACCTGCTTCATGGCGACAGCGGAACGCTTGCCCGTGTAACAGTTCCCCAGGGCAACTTCATAAGCGACTTTTTCGTTTATCGACCATTCGATATGCATCGACGCCTTGCATTCTTTGGCAAAGTCAACCGTCGATTCCAGAATTTCCGAGGCCGGTGTGCCCGGATAGGATGCCACAAGAGCGCAGCCGGCTTCCACCAGCCCCCGTCCGATCGCCTCATTGCCCATCATTATTCTTTGTTCCATAATTTCTTACCTTCCCGATTTCAGTGTCATACCATTATCAATGTCATTTACTTAGGCGCTACAGCCCCCTATTTTGAGACTATTTCACCATAGCAAGCATTATCTTTTCATGTCCTCCGCCGGCGGAGGTGTCACGCAGTGATGGAGGTGGATTAAGGACTTTCATCATGTAACTGACTTAAGTTGCTATTATATCAAATAAATCCACCCCCTGCACCCCTCTTTTCTAAAGAGGGGTTGGGGGAGATTTTACAAAGTGTAATAAAAATCCCCCTGTCTCCCCCTTTACAAAAGGGGGATTTGAAGGGTAAATTTCTTAAATCAACAACATTGCTTCCTATAAAAAAAGGCCGTGAACCTGGTCTGTTCACGGCCTTTCTATTCTTCTATTTTGGGGTATCCTATGCGGTGAACAGACTTCTCTCTGGAATTTTGCACCACCACCACCAGTTTGTTGAGATTCTGTTCCGACGCTTCATAATTCACCTTATATTATTCCAGACTTTGCAATACACGTCATCGCGAGGAGCGCAGGCGACGTGGCGATCTCTTTAAATCTCTATTGCTTATGAGATTGCTTCATTTCATTCGCAATGACAACGAGTTTCGGTTTTGCAAAGCTTTTTATTAAGAATACGCTTCACCAATAATTTATTTGCCCAAAATAATCAAGGCCTAACATTTAATCCCGGTTATCGAAAACTCTCTTCGACTTTCTTTCCGTTCGCGGCAGGGAATGATAATCGACTATTTCCACGGTACCGCTGACCAGGATTCCTTTTTTCACAGCCGCTTCAATTTTCGCGGCTACACGCTTATCATTTTCGACAGTCATGCCTTCCGCCCGCTCGACACGAATAGTCATATAATCCTTCCCATCGTCCTTCCGGGCAAGGTGTATCTGGTATTCGCTGCCGACTCCTTCCTGTGTCGCCAGAATTTCATCGATATGGCCGGGATAAATATTTACTCCCCGAATGATGAACATGTCGTCCGACCTTCCCAGAATCCGGTCATGCCGCGGAAGAATAGAACCGCAGGGACAAGTTCCGGAGATACGCCGGGTAAGATCACGGGAACGATAGCGAATAAGCGGAGAGCCTTCTTTGCGTAATGTAGTGTAAACCATCTCCCCTACTTCACCGTCGGCCACCGGTTGCAATGTCTCGGGATCGAGCAGTTCCATAATATAATAGTCGGCCCAATAGTGGATGCCTTTGTGGTGCGGGCAGTCCAGACCCGTTCCCGGACCGTACAATTCGGTCAATCCCGGTATATCAAAGGTTTCCTCGGCGCCCAATAAATTCTTGATGGTATTGCGCATGGCGTCATTGGATCGCTCCGCCCCGAAAATAACTTTTTTTACATTGATTTTATTTTTGAGCCCTCTTTTCTCGACCTCTTCGGCCATAAGCAGACCCATGGAGGCGGTAGAACAGATAACCGTAGGTTGAAAGTCCTCCAGAAACTGCATTTGCATATCCATATTGCCGGGCCCGGCGGGAATGGCCAGAGCGCCGAAGCGTTCACAGCCCAGTTGAAAACCGACGCCGGCCGTCCAGACACCGTAGCCGACGCATATCTGAATTCTATCTTTCTCGGACAACCCGGCAATCTCATAGCAACGGGCGAACATGTTTGCCCAATCATCAATGTCTTTATTGGTATAGATCATGACCTTGCGTTTGCCGGTAGTACCCGACGACGCATGGAGACGAACTATCTTTTCCATAGGAACCGCCTGCAGAGGCCAGGGATACTGCTGCTGCAGATCATGAGCCGTCACAAAGGGCAGCCTCTGCAGATCGTCGAGGCTTTTAATATCTTCCGGCTTCACCCCGGCTTCATCAAAACGCTTTCTGTAAAATTCTGATCCGTTATAGGCATGAGCCACCGTCCATTTTAGACCTTCCAACTGTAGCGCCTGAATTTGCTCTTGGCTCTTAAAATCAGGCATAAATGACTTTTTCATACAAATCTCCTCAAATTGCCGACGTGCTTGTTACGAACTCGAGCGGGAACGTTTCGGAGCACCGCATTTATTTTTTTGCTGATTGGTTATGGTTATAGTGCTTTTCCTTTTAGCATTTAAAGAATATGTTTTGCCAACAAGTCTTTGATTTCATTATGACGAGGGATGGGCTGCGATATTTTGGTTGCAGGATTCTGATACCAATCATGCCGGCCACCATGACGTAAGAAGACGCATCCAAGTTCCTCGATGGCACGGATTAAATCTTGTCGCTTCATGCGACACGCAGTTCTCCAACATGCAAAACATTAGATATTTTGCCGCTGGTTAAATCATCATAAATATCCTTCAAGTTTTCTTTCAGCTCATCGAGAGTTTCTCCCTGTGTTTTATAATCAGGAAATTCTTCAAACCATCCAATGAACATGTCTTCGTATTCATAATAAATAAATTTTTTTACTTCCATGATAACACCAATTTAATTGATGGTTGAATTTAACCAGCCTGTTGACCCAATGGTCACCTCTTTGGCGCGGCCATTGAAACGTCTTTGCCATGAATCTTGACGTTTGGCAATATAACAAACTTCATAAATATTAATCAACCTTTTATGCAGGCCAGCGCTGTCAGTTTCGCTACTTTTTTCGCAATTCCCGACTCATGCATCACCTGCACAACATCCTCTAATTTTTTATAGGCTTCGGGCATTTCTTCGCCCAGAGTTCCACGGCTTCCGGCCATAACCACAACACCACGGTCCGCCATTTCCCGGGTGATGGAACGTCCCCGGCTCGATTTAACGGCCTGTGTCCGGCTCATAACGCGGCCTGCCCCGTGGCATGCCGAACCAAAAGTTTCTTCCATGGCCTTGGGCTGGCCAACCATAACATAAGAACCTGTGCCCATATCGCCGGGAATCAAGACCGGCTGCCCCACGCCTCTGTAGCGCACCGGCACGGATTCATGTCCGGCGGGAAATGCCCGGGTCGCTCCTTTGCGATGAACGCAAAGCTTCTTGTTGACGCCTTTAATATTAAATTCTTCGATTTTAGCGATATTGTGACAGACATCGTAAACCAGACGCATACCCAGCTGCCGCGGCGTCAGATGCAGCGTTTTTTCAAAAACTTCGCGCGTCAGATGCATCAGGACTTGCCGGTTGGCCCAGGCGTAATTGGCACCGCAAGCCATCGCCGCCAGATAATCGCGTCCCCGCGGTGAATTCAGATAAGCACAGGCCAGCTGCCGGTCGGGCAATTCAATGCCCGTTTCGCGCGCGTGCTTAACCATCGCCGCCAGATAATCATCGCAAATCTGGTAGCCCAAGCCGCGCGAACCCGTGTGAATCATGACGACAATCTGATCTTTTTGCAGGCCAAAGGCAGCGGCGACTTTTTCATCAAATATTTCCTGCACAACCTCTACTTCCAGAAAATGATTACCGGCGCCGAGTGTGCCCAACTGCTGTTTGCCCCGCTCCAGGGCGCGTGCGGATACTTTCTCGGGATCGGCGCCGGTCATAACACCGCCGTCTTCCGTTGTCTCCAAATCTTCGGGAGAGCCAAAACCGTTGACAATCGCCCAGTTGGCGCCTTCTATTAAGACCTTTTTCTGATCTTTACCCGACAACTTGATATGACCAGTCGAGCCGACACCAGTTGGTATATGATTATACAAGGCCAGCGTTAAGTCCTGAATTTTATCCTTAACATCGAAAAGCGTGAGTTTGGTGGCCATCAGACGGCAACCGCAATTGATATCATAGCCGACACCGCCCGGCGAAACAACGCCTTCAGACAGATCGAAGGCCGCCACACCTCCGATAGGGAAGCCATACCCCCAGTGGACATCAGGCATCGCCAGAGAATAGCTGACAATGCCGGGAAGATGAGCAACATTGACCACCTGCTTGGCGCTCTCGTCGCCTTTTAAAAGGCGATGGATGTTCTCGTTGGCATAAATAATTCCGGGAACTTTCATGCCTCCGCTCTTGGGAATAAGCAAACGGTTTTCGTCTATTCTTTCAATCTTAATTTCAGACATCAAATATAACCCTCCCCACCCATCCGGTGTTCGTCTTCTTAACACGCAGGCCGTGATAAGTAACTGCTTTAATTTCCATTTTAACCGGATGCTTTGTCCCGGTATAAGGCTCGCCGGCCAAATGGGCAACTATATGTTTGTTTGTTATCTCCAAAGGCTGACAATTTATTATCACCCACCCTTCACCATTAAACAAGTAGAGGACTTCACGCAGAAAATTAATAAAGAGGTCTTCTAAATCAATTCCTTCCACGGTAAGGCTTTTCGTCTCCAACGCTGTCGTTTCATCGGTATCTGACGATATCTTTCTCCCCAGCATCAATTCAAATAAAGCGACAACGCTGTTGGCAAAAAGTTCCTTTTTAGTTTTGCCGAATATTTCGCAGCCGATATCGGCGGTATGGTCAATAAGCTTGTATTTTTTCATGTTGGAAGTATAACTGAATGTCACAGGAGGAACAAGCAATTCCATTTAATGCAAATGCCATTTTCGATGAACTCGTAAAAAGTATACTTCGCCGTCATTGCGAGCGAAGCGAAGCAATCTCGTATTTTATAACGCAATAATATTATTAGATTGCTTCGTCACGTCGTTCCTCACAATGACCAGGTGGCCGACTTTTTACGAGACCATCATAAATGAGCAAACACTATTGAATAATGGCGTTTCAAATTCTTCGATATGCCAAGAAAATAGACCCGACCCCCTTCACCGTTACTTTTGTCACATATGACTATAATGTTCGTTTCTTCTTTCTCGTTGTTATATGCGTCATTTTGGTAAGGCGATCGTCAAATATGATAGTTGATTTTGTTATATCTGACAAACATGCTGCGTCATCGTCACAGGCACTTGATTTAACTGCTTATTAATTTGGCATGATGCCTGCTGCAATTGGAAGCAGGAGATGGCTGGAAGAGGTAAGAATAAGTACGCAACCGCAAACGTCGTTGGTCTACTCCCAGCCATTTTCGCCGGGCGGCAAATGTATTTGTAAATTTTTAATCAAGGAGGAAAAGCATGAAAGTTGAATCCGGTTTTTATGAAGGACTATCACAGGAAGACCTGGCCAGACTTGCGGTTGACATGCTGCACAGGACCATAGTGCATCATATTTTCTGGTTTAAGGAAGTTGAGCATCAGATGGGAACTGAGGAAGCTCTAAAGGTCATGAGCGATGCATATCCAAAAAGCTACAATATTCAAATGAACAGGTTGGCCAAGATATTGGGCTTTGAAATGGTAAATGGCGTGCCTAAGCTTTTTCTGGACATGCCCAAAGATAAGTTATTGGACGTTCTCACCAATCTCGGCGCTAACTGGCTGGCCAATGATGGGATCTGGTTCCAGGCGGTAGAATTCAAACATGGGATGAATGATGCAAAACGTTGCAATGACACCTGCTGGGCCAAATTTTCACCGTTTGAAGCCTGGTCGATCACACGCTACCTTAACCTGGAGGATAAACCGGGCTTGGAGGGACTGAAAAAAGCTTTGCAGCTCAGGATGTATGCCCGCATCAATGTACAATCGATTATCGATGAAAGCTCCACCAGCATTGTTTTCCAGATGAACGATTGTCGAGTCCAATCCGCCCGCAAACGGCAGGGTTTGGATGATTATCCCTGTAAATCAGCCGGTTTGGTTGAATACGGCAGTTTCGCCAAGTCCATTGATTCCAGGATCCGTACCGAGTGTGTAGGGTGTCCGCCCGATGCCCATCCTGATGAATGGTTCTGCGCCTGGAGGTTCATCCTGGAAGAATAACAAGGCGATTGTATTGATCCGAAGAATGAACATGAGGAAATAATCCTGATGTTCGGCTAATTCCAGTTTGCATTTTGATAACCGCTACGCTCGGTGGGTGATATCGCCAGCGCCAAAGGAATGACCCAGATCGCCAAAAAGACCGGTCTGGGCCGGGAAAGTTTGTACAAAGAATTATCGGCGGAAGGCAACCCGGAATTTTCCACTGTACTGAAAGTTGTGCAAGCCCTCGGTTTACAATTACACGCCCGATCCGG
>JBDKVD010000037.1:0-4799 GCA_039679325.1 Smithella sp. | reverse complement strand
TCGCCCTCATCGCCGTCTTCTGGCCTCTCAACTGGCTGCTGGAAGGGCCGCGGACGCATTGGGGATTCTTCCCTCTCTGGTTAGGCTACTGCCTTGCCGTTGACGCCGCCGTTTTTTTTCGTAAGGGGTCATCGCTCTTTTCCCGGAATGCAGGTGGATATGTCGGAATGTATTTCATTTCGTCTCTGGCGTGGTGGGTCTTCGAGTTTATCAACTGGCGGACAGCCAACTGGATCTATCTGGGAGAGGAGTATGGTGGTCCAATCGCTTTCTTTCTGCTGTCCTCGTTCAGCTTCTCGACAGTCATTCCCGCCGTTTTCGGCACGGCAGAACTGGTCGCAACTTTCCGCTCGATCCGGGACATGAAGCCGGGTTCCCCCCTGATGCTGACGCGGTCACTCCTGATAGGCATGTTTGCCTCCGGATGGGTGATGCTTGCATTGCTCTTAATCTGGCCCCGCTATTTCTTTCCCTTCGTCTGGATATCACTCTTTTTTATCCTGGAACCCGTCAACGCCCGGCTGGGATACAGTACGCTCACCGGATTCCTTGCCGAGGGCGACTGGCGGCCGGTCGTCGCCCTGTCAACCGGCTGCCTTATTTGTGGCTTCTTCTGGGAGATGTGGAATTTTTTCTCATACCCCAAGTGGATCTATGAGATTCCCTTTGTCGGCTTTCTGAAGATTTTCGAGATGCCGATCCTGGGATACGGAGGCTACATCCCTTTCTCCTGGGAGCTCTTCGCCTTTTACCACCTCATTCTGGGACTTTGGGGCAGACGTTCGTCCGTTGATTATAAAGCCTTACGTACAGTATGATTTCTTTCTTCATATATGATAGACTGAATTTTCGTGAGGCCTGTCTGTATCCGGTCAAATAGCAGTTTCTAAAGGCCCGGGGTTTCAATTATCCCCGCCGGGAACGATAAACAACTTTTTTTTACAACAGTGAAAGGAGGGCGTCAAAGATGAATATGCACAAGTTACGGAAGTTCAGCGCATTATTGGGTGTAGTGTTCCTTCTGGTCATGTTTTACACAGCCAATGCTTTTTCCTGGGGATCGGCAACGCACGCCTATATCGATGACCAAATAGGCAAAAAATTGCCGCTTCAAAACCTGAATGAAATTTACGGCGGAATGGCAGCCGACATTTTCAACTTCTATCCGGATGTTTTTGAAGAGGGCACGGCAAATTATCACATGTATATCCAGACGCATTACAACACGCTGGAATTATGGTCGGAAGCAAAGAAGGCAACAAACCTGGGTAAAGCCCTGGCCTTTGGCTTTGCAAGCCACGCCAACGGCCAGCTTTGGCCTCCTTATGCCGGTGTTTATGCCGGGGCTGATTACACCGCACATGGCCCGGGGGGGAATAATTCCGGATTCTACGTAATCGACAAGGCAACAGATTTGTGGAATATATTGAAACTTCAGCCTGAGATTCAGTCCCTGAATCTGGATGAAGAAACTGGTTTGTCTATCTCACACAATATTATTGAATTTGCGATAGACATCATGGTGGTCTATGAAATGCCCGACAGCAACAGAATCGGAAATAAGTTAATAAATTCCGCCCTGCTCAGGAGCCCCGAGTTTCCGGTTCTTCTGGTCAAAGCTTATGCTGATGGTCTTGCCTCCGCTCTCGGCATGACCCATTTTGAGGCAGCTAATACTATCATTGCCGCAGAAAGAAATTTCAGAAAAACAATATTGATTTATGGGCAGGGGTTAGTCCAGCAAAGCGAAAACGAAGCTATAAATTATGTGGCGTCATTATTGTCCCAACTTGGTTATGATGTTTATGGAATATCAGTGTCCACGGAGGTTGTTAAAAATGCAATCATTGGCGCCCAGGCTTTGTGCCGCCCTGATTACGCTGCCGAAATCCAGGAGACAAAGATCTTTGTCAAGGACCGGATGATTAACGCCGGAATTGCGTATTGATATGTCGTTTTCACATTAATACTCGCTTAAGAAGATGGAGGGGCCCGAAAGGCCCCTCCTTTCGTTTTACTTATAAAATACCAACTCCTCTTGAAAAATGTAATATAATGGTTTAATTGTTAGAGCAACACGGATGTCAAAAAGAGCTATTGCCCGACATCCACATGACTTTACACATAATGTTATAATTTTAGGAATTAGAAAGAATTGATGGAAGGAGTTTTGTATGCCAATTTATGAATATAAATGCGGAAAATGCGGCACTGTGAATGAAATTCTTGTGCTGGATAAGAATGAAGTGCTGCAATGCCGATCCTGCAACAGCACCGATCTAACGAAATTGATGTCGGCGCACAATACAATTGTGTCATCCCCATCCCTGTTTCCGCCGGGAGGTTGCTGCGGTTCCCCCGATATGTGCGGGACGGCCGGTTCCTGCGGTATGCGCGGAAGCTGTTGCGGGGAGATGGATTGAGCGCAGTGACAACACCATTTATTATTGACAAGATCACAAAAAACAGATTGAGTAACCACTATGAAATATGAAGGAAATATATACCGTCCTCCCAGTGAGGCCTATAGCCTGCTTATACAGGTAACAGTTTCATGCTCTCATAACCGTTGCACTTTTTGCAACGCCTACAAGGGAGTAAAATTCCGCATCAAAAGCAGGGAAGAGATTCTGGAGGATATTATCGAAGCCGGTCAATACAGCCGGAATCACCCGATCAAAAAGATATTTCTTTGTGACGCCGACGCCCTGATCATTCCGCAGAAGAGGCTTGTGGAGATTCTCGAACAGATACGCGAGCATATCCGCGGAGTTGAGCGTGTGGGAATTTTCGGAAATGTAAAAAGCATACTGCGCAAGTCAGTTGATGAGTTGAAGGTTTTGAAGGAACTGGGTTTGGGCATTGTTTACCTGGGAGTGGAGTCGGGAAATGATGCCATTTTGCAGGCCACATGCAAGGGAACTACTTATGAGCGAACTGTCGAAGCAGGACGACGCGTCAAAGAGGCGGGTATCGCCCTGTCCGCGATGGTTCTACTTGGTCTAGGCGGGGTGGAAAAGAGCATGGACCATGCCCTGGATACCGCACGCATTCTTACCGCGATTGATCCCGACTATGCCGGGGCACTGACACTTATGGTGTACCCCGGAACACCACTTGGTGATGAATACGAAGCGGGACGCTTTACCATTCCCGACACCTTCGAGTTTCTCCGGGAATTGGGCGTCATTATCGCCAACAGCAATTTCACCAACTGTTTCTTCACCTCCAATCATGCCTCGAACTACCTTCCCATTCGTGCAAGAATGCCTGAACAAAAAGAGGAAACTGTGGCGGCGATCCAACGCGTCATTCAGGAATCCGATAAAAAGAAGCTCCGGCCGGAATATCTGCGCGCTTTTTAGTGCCGGTTTTTATTCCCGATATCAGCATCAACAAATGAGGAGGCTCCGCAAAAGCATTGGCAATGGAATTGTCGGAGCCCCTCTACTGCGCCAGACGTTCGATCATTTTTCGGACGGCCTGAATCTGCTTTCCTTCCCTGACATGATAGCTGTCATCGCTGTAGCCCCACCAATCCCAGCAGCCTTTCGGGTTTCGGGTCTCTGATCCCCAGCCGAACATAAACCACGGCACGTCCCATTTCTTCGTTTGCGGATAAAGAATAATAATCCGGTTTGTTTCCGCCCACTCGTTGTAACCGGCACGGGCATAGAATTCGTCCTGAATAAGTTCCTGGTACTGCTCACAACCGTGAAAGACAATATGTAATCGGCAACCGCCTTTGCCGTTCTTTTTAACGCAATCTTCCGGTACGTAGACGTGGCCGACCTCATTCATGCTTATACTGTCATCCCCGGCATCGAAGAATTCCGTCTGGCCAAATTCAAGCAGGTGATTCTGATTGGCGACTCCACGTTTTTTAAGTTTATCGTCATATATCCACTTCAAAAGTTCTCCGGCGGCGTCATAATTATTACAGTTATTCATGTATGGAGAGCCGAAATACCCGCATTCATTTTTAGCATTGGGAGAGATCATGGCATGAGCGGCATGATCATTTATGACATAGCGTATATTTTCTTCTTTTAAATATGCTTTGTAATATTTATTTACAGTGTCCATTACGGCAGTTGGAATCACCGTATCTTTCCTGCCGGAAAACAGCCACACCCTGTTGGTCTTCATATTTTCAGGACTATCAATCCTGTTATGAGCGGCTTCTTTTTGTGTCGCTTTGATACTGGCATGGACATCCGCCGGAGCAATGAAGCAATTATTTATATTAACGCATGAGCATAAATTATAAATGCTGCCTTTCGAGCAAAAAAACGGACCCCCGGCAATGATGCCGGCGCCAATAACGCTTTTGGAATGAGCAACATGAAACTGATGCGCCATATATCCGCCGGAGGAAATCCCGGAAACGGAAATTGAATCTTTATCAATTCCATAGGCCCCCAGTTTCTCGGCGGCGATACCGGAGGTCGCCAGAAACAGACAACAGATTATTACGATTATCGGCTGAATCTTCATACACTTTTTAATCATTACCATACCTCCTTATCTCTGTTAAAATTCCAGATATGTAAATCAAGTTAAGTCCATATTTGCAATACGGATTTAATGGTGTATTAATGGAGAGAATGTTTATCTATCTTTTGAGGAAATACGGTTTTCTTTTTCCCGTATGAAAAGATTGTTGATTCAATAATACCATTTCTAAATCAAAGATGATATTGCGGCGGCAAGGAGGAGGTGACGAGGCGTATTATACATACGTTGAGGAAGCCGACGACGAAGCCAACAAAAATAGCGCTTTGATTTAGAATTGGTAT
>JBDKVD010000036.1:0-2650 GCA_039679325.1 Smithella sp. | reverse complement strand
ATTGTTCCAATTTTCTAAATACGGCATTCCCCATTGCGGAATAATCTTCCCCTTCTTTCCTCGTAGCTGTCGACATCTGGGCAATATCAGCACCGGCAACAAAAGATTTATCTCCAGCGCCTGTTACAATTACACATCTCACCGAATTAACATCAATGGCATCCAAAGTCTGATCCAGTTCCTGAAGAGTCTGTGAATTGAGTGCATTCATGGCTTTGGGGCGATTAATAGTTATTTTTCCGATAAATCCCTGCTGCTCGTATAGAATATTCTCCATGTGCTTATCTCCTTTTTCATTTTATTGGGGTTTCTTTTTGCGTGAAGGAGTATGGAAAAAACACGGCTGTATGTCAAGATAATTTTGACAAAGAAAAAGAGGGAGTTGACGCCGATATCCATCGCATAATCAATATTTCCGGTCGAGCAATCTTACATTCGCCCGCTGATCGGGATTGTCCGGCGATCCCGAAAAATATTTCAGTACCTTTTCATAGTCTTCCGGGGTATCTATGTCCGTTAATATTCCAGAATCATTACAAACAACATTAGCGACAACCCCGACAAACATGCCGGATTTCAATCCGGCATAAATTATGCCGCGAATTTTCTTCTTTTAAGATAATTAATAGTATATTGTCATATTCAACTTTGATGGAAACGGGGCAAAAGGAGAACAATCTGAAAAAACAAATGAGCACCATGTCAGGCAACGATACCAGCATTACCAAAAGCAAGGATACGATCAGCTATGAAGCATTCGGCAACCTCTACCTCAACATAACAAACCAATGCAGCGCCAGTTGTGTATTCTGTATCCGGAATACCTGCGACGGGGTATACGGTTACGACCTCCGCCTTTCCAGGGAACCTTCGGAAGAAGAAATAATCAGTGAGCTTGAAGGTCTCGATCTCATTAAATACAATGAAGTTGTTTTTACCGGTTTTGGTGAGCCTACATGCAGGTTTAATACGGTGATCCGCATAACGAAGTGGCTGCACCAAAGAGGAATACCTGTAAGGCTTGATACCAATGGCCACGCTGCACTTATGTATCCCGGCAGGGACGTTGTCGCAGAACTGAAAGCAGCAGGCCTTGACGCCGTATCCGTGAGCCTTAACGCCGAATCGGAAGAAAAGTATAACCGGTTATGCAGACCGGTTTTCGAAGGTTCCTACCGGGCGCTTCTGAATTTCACAGAAAAGGCTGTCAAGGCTGGTATCCGAACCCGCATGACCGTTGTCGAACAGCAGGGCATTGAAATAAGGGAATGTGAAAAAATAGCGACTGCGCTGGGGGCTTCCTTTAGGGTCAGGTAAAAAGGAAATTTACATGCGAATTGTCATTATTGCCATCGTTATGATTCTTTGGCTGGTCGCTCCGGCCTGGACTGGAAATGATTTCCAGGAAGGCGCCAAAAAGGTCAGCCGGGATTTGAAAGAAGTTCCTCAAAAAGCAGGGCAGGGATTAAAGAACTTGGGCAGGGATATAAAGAAGAGCAGCAAGAAAGGCGCAGAGAATATAAAGAAAGGTTCGAAAGAGGCGGGAAAGGATGCGAAAAAAACCGGACGGTCGATCGGAGAATGGTTTAAGGATACGGGAAAAAAGACGGGCGACGCATTCAGAGAATTGGGCCACAAAATCAGAAAATTTTTTACAGGGAAGTAGAATAACCATATACCCTCAGCCGCACAGGAAATGAACAAACTGTTAGCTGATCTGCTACTGCATTGATTATTTTACAAACTTAATACTTTGTTTCTACATTCTTCAGAAAATATGCTATAATTATATTGTATAAATATTTCGAATGCAGCAATCTGGGACAGGTCGTTTCCCGTGGTATGCATGACCAGTGGAAAGTCGAGATGTCTGTCGGAATCCGGTAAATGAACAGCAACTTTCAACTCAGAAGAGAAAGGAGGCATGTTATGGTGACCATTAAATTTACGGAAGAGGAAGCGGCGGAAAGCCGCGAATTGCTGAAGGCAGTTATTAAGCCGCTGGAACGGTCAATAGCCGCTACTGATCTGGGACACAGAGAGTTTCGTGCGTTTCTGAAAAAGCGACGAACCCTCGTAGATGAGCTGCTAAAGCATCTTGAGACAATGTTAAGCTTTGAATTGACCGAAGATGACGCGCAAGAAGGTGTTGCAATGTTGAAGGATGCTATTCCGGTCCTGGACCGTTCAATAGCTGCTACTGATCTGGCACATAGAGATTATCGTGAGTTTCTGAAAAAACGACGAGCCCTTGTAGATGAGTTGATAAAGCGTCTTGAGAAATAAATACGGTTTACCTTCAAATAGGAATAACTCGTTGGATGAGTTCAGGGGGCGATAAAAAGCCCCCTGGGATTTCCGGGAAGCAATGATGGACGTTTACCGGGAAAAGTTCCTGTTCCTGCCTTCCTTATCAACCCGTTCCTGTCGTTGTTAAATTCACACTCCCATTCACACTTTTCAGAATAATACCATTTGGAAATGGAATAATAATATGTAAAATTATGCATAGTCAAAGACAAATAATACCAATTCTAAATCAAAGATGATATTGCGGCGGCAAGGAGGAGGTGACGAGGCGTATTATACATACGTTGAGGAAGCCGACGACGAAGCCAACAAAAATAGCGCTTTGATTTAGAATTGGTAT
>JBDKVD010000035.1:0-4068 GCA_039679325.1 Smithella sp. | reverse complement strand
TACAATCCTTCGATATGTTCTTTCGTGACCTTTTTGATTATATTCATATAGAGCTTGTCATTCACTTTGGCAAATCTGGCTTCCAGATTGGCCAGGGCTTCTTCTTTGGAAAGAGTTTGAACCGGCGGACCATCCACAAAAATGCTGGTGATATCCATGTCGCGGATTCGTTCAATCCAGGTTTCGGTAAGTTCCGTACCCTCACCCAGCATAACCATGCCGTTTTTTGCAGTCACCGGTTTGGCAAGCTTCATTCCGGGTACAAGTTTATCAGCCGGAATTCTCGGCATCTATTTGTCTCCTTTACACTTTGTTTTGATATTTGCAGCTCGCGGCAAGTATTTAATTACTGCCGTGAAAACGCCGGGTTTTCTAATTCCTGAACAATTTTGTCCGCATCGAGGGCATTATACTCCATTATTCTTTTTAAGTGGAAGAAAGTATCTTCATCCATGGAAAGAAAAGCAATAATTGCTTCTTTTTCGTCAATCCGGAGAATTTTACCGGCGATGCTCAAGGTAGTGTCCTCATTCAAAGTCAGAATTACTTCGCAAAGTTCATTGGCGCGAAACCGCGGGTCGCTTGTACAGCCTATGCCGGTTAAGCTGAGATTGAATGTTTGAACTTTAATCTTGTTCCCTTGAAAAAGGATATGTATATCAAAGGCAACCGGAACTCTTGTGCGTTTTCTTCTTTCTTCAGTCATTATTCCTCCTCTCGGGAGATAACCCTTATAATCTTACCAATTATATATGTTGTGTTATTTCCATAACTATGGCTTTTGGTCAAGCCTGATTTTGTCCAGGTCATGAAAAATAACACGATCATCCTCCAGGCGAAAACCGGCAACATTGACATTTATCTGGGGTAAGAGTTGAGCATGAGTAAGCATTTCTTCTTCCGGCAGAATCAGCACAGGTAAAGGATTGTCCTGGTCGTTATTTGCCTGCAAAAGCAATTTTGCCGCTGCCGCCAATACGTTTTTCTCCTGAGCATCGGTTAGAATTTCAAAAATATGTGATTTCCTGCCCCCGGAGGGCTCCAGAAGGAAAAGCTCATGGTTGTTGTCGTTGCCTGTTTTGAGTTTCCAGCGCGTAAGATGCGAAGCCAGGGTGTTGACAACAAAATCATGATCGCATTGAGCAGCGATATCCGGTTCTTCGAATTCCGGCAGTTTGCCAACCAGGTCTTTGCGGAAAGTTGCGTCCGGGAAATCAATTTCCGTTTGCGGGGAATTAACGGCGGCGGACTTCAGCATGTCTATTTTTTTTACAAAATTAGCCGTTTGCCAGGCCAGGCGCGGTGAATTCAGGATGCCGATTACCGCTACCTGCGTTATGCAATTGCCGTCTTCCATAAAAGACCAGACACCGCGGTAGTTATGCTCGAAAAATGATTTGCCGACTCCTTTTTTGCCCCCGCCGATTTTGCCGCGGTGAATAACAAAGACACTTCCCCACGCGTCTTGTGCAAAAGCAGCGCCGGTTTTTCTATCGATGCCTGACCAGGGAAAGTTAATTTCCGAAGTTATGGGGAGCAATGCTCCTGTTTTAGGCTTACCGATACCGAAAGCATTCCAATATCTTATTTCTTTGGCGACGTGTGAAAACGTCCAGATCCCCAGTTTTTTTGACCACGAAACTTTGGCGGGAGTGCTTGCGCCCTGGTGCCCCAGTTTTACTTTCACTTGTTCATCAACAAACGGTCTGAATTTTCTGACAAATTGCCGGGTAAATTTTTTAATGGACGGTTGGTCGGCAATAACTTTGAGCATAAGTAATAGACCCTTTGGAAGGTTGAATGGGTTTTGATAATATATCAGAATTAAAGACTAATCCAGACGTTTTTTTACCAGGCTGATCGCACCGGAAAAAACGATGATGCCTATTATAGTAAGAGCCACGCACTGAGGCCAGAGGACTTCCATCCCGACCCCTTTGAGAAAAATCCCCCGGACGATAACCAGGAAAAAGCGCATCGGATTGAGGTAGGTAAGCCACTGTACAGCCGGGGGCATATTGTCGATAGGGAAGATAAAACCGCTTAACATCAAAAAAGGCAGAATAAAAAAGAAAGTTGTCATCATTGCCTGCTGTTGGGTGCTGGAAATTGCGGAAATGAAAAGACCTATTCCCATAGTGCTCAGCAAAAACAGAAAGGTTGTGAAAAACAACAAAAGAATGCTTCCCTGCAGCGGAATTTCGAACCAGAAAATGGCGAAAATTACCACTATGACCATCTGTACCAGCGCGACAATTATGTAAGGGATGGTCTTGCCCATGATAAATTCATAGGATTTCAAAGGCGTGACGATAAGTTGCTCCAT
Source organism: Smithella sp. (assembly GCA_039679325.1). Taxonomy (GTDB): domain Bacteria; phylum Desulfobacterota; class Syntrophia; order Syntrophales; family Smithellaceae; genus MVRV01. The sequence continues at coordinate 1,742 of JBDKVD010000035.1, read as the reverse complement.
GGTCCCGGCTTCTTTTTCCCGGATGATGGCGATCGAGGTCAACAAAAGCGATGTCAGCATAACCACAAAAGCGACGATTCCGGGAACAAAGAAATGCTGGCTGTCCAGATTGGGGTTGTACCAGGTGCGGATGCGGGCGTCGATTTTGCCGTAGTTCATCTCGCGGGGGTACAACTGGCGCAAAGTTTCCCGGTTAAATTTATCGAGTACGGAGGAAGCATAGGCTATGCGCATCGACGCCATATTGCTCATCGATCCGTCGGCGATTATCTGTATCGGCGCTGTCTGCCCTTTTCTGATAATGGAGGCGAAATCAGGATTGATCTGAATGGCCATATCCACCTTACCTTTCAGTAAAAGATCGGTCAGCTGTTTATCATCGGTTAAATGGTACGTAATATGAAAAATATTGCTGCCTTCGAAATCGTCGACGAGACTCCGGCTTTCCTGAGTGCGGGAGTAATCCAGCAGGGCGACGCGGATATTGCGGATATCGTAGTTGACTACGTAGCCGAAAACCAGGATCTGGATCAGGGGAGCGGCAAAGAGAAGCACGCGATTACGCTTGTCACGGAAAAGTTGAATGAATTCTTTGCGTACCAATTCCCGGATTCTCAGCGGGCTCATACTCACAGGCCCTCCTTTCTCAAAATACGCAAGTTCAATACCGACAGAACGGCGAAAAACATAAATAAAACCAGCAGGCTCGGCCAGAGATAGTTGAATCCTGTGTCGCGCAGGTAGATGCCCGTCAATATATCAATGTAATAGCGGGCCGGAACAATGTAGGTGAGGTACTGCAAAAAAGCAGGCATATTAATAATGGGAAAAACAAAATTTGAAAGCAAAAGCGACGGCAGATATGTTAACAGTATGGCCATCTGATTGGCCAGCATTTGTGACTTGGTTATATTGGAAATAAATAATCCCAGCGAAAGTGCGACAAAAATATACAGCGATGTGGCGGTAAGCATCAGCCAGAAATGGCCTTTCATCACCACGCCGAAAAGAATCTGGCCGGAGATCATGGCAATTAATACGTCGATCATGGCGATTAAAAAGTAAGGGGCGGCTTTCCCCAGGTAGAATTCACCGGCTTTTACCGGGAGGGATTTAATAGTTTCCATTGTGCCGTTTTCATATTCGCGCGCGATGACGAGCGATGTTAATAGCGCAGCGACAATCATGATGATCAGTGCGATAATTCCGGGAACAATAAAGTTGCGGCTTTCCAGGTCTTCATTAAACCAGACGCGGATGCGGCCGTCCACCGGGGGATTTATTTCGGAGAGATTCTGGCGGTTCAGAAAATTTGTCAGTAATTTCTGGTTGTATTTTTCACAGATGACCGTCAGGTAACTGCGGATGATTCCGGCCATGTTGGGATCACTGCCGTCAATGATGATTTGCAGGGCGGCAGTGCGGTCCGCACGGATATCCTTCATAAAATCCGGCGGAATAATAATCGCCGCCGCTGTGCGGTTATGGTCGAGATATTCCACCGCCGTTTTTGTTGTATTGAGATGCGCCACAATCCGGAAGTAGGGCGAGGCACTGAGTTTGCTTAAAAAGTCACGGCTGAGCTCGGTTTTGTCATGATCAATTACCACCGTTTTTACGTTGTTGACATCGAGGCTCAGAGCGTAACCGAAAAGAATAATCAAGATCAACGGAATGGCAAAAGCCAGATACAGGCTGCGGTAATCCCTGATCAGGTGATAAAATTCTTTGCGGATTATGGC
>JBDKVD010000034.1:0-27384 GCA_039679325.1 Smithella sp. | reverse complement strand
CATGCCCCCTTTATGGATTTGCGCCCCGGAGCTCTGGATGATAAAATCCGCCGCGCAAGTATTGATAGATTAAAGCAGGTGTTTGATCTTATTCCTTATTTTCATCCTTTAAAGATTGTTTGTCATCCGTCCTTTGACAGACTCTATTATGTGTCTTGTGATGAAGAATGGCTGGATGCCAGTACGCAAACCTGGCTTACACTAATTGCCCTGATTGACGGGGAGACGAAAACTCAAATTGCGCTGGAAAATGTTTACGAACGGGAACCTTCCGTTTTGCGCCGTCTTTTCGAACGTCTTAATTCGGATCGTATCTGTTTTTGTTTTGATACGGGGCATTTCAATGTGTTTGCCTGCACAAAACTGAAAGTCTGGCTTGATGAACTGGGCAAATATCTGGGGCATCTGCACTTGCATGACAACCACGGCGAGAGAGATGAACATCTGCCGGTGGGAAACGGCACCTTTCCCTTTGCCGGGTTTTTTCACGCATTGCGGGAAATCAATGCCCGCCCAACGATAACACTGGAAGCCCATGCCGAGGATAATCTTTGGGAGTCGTTGGGTAATATAAAAGAATTGGGAATTTTAGAAGGCTGAATGTCGTCCGGCAGGAAAGAGGAAAATTGTTAAAGTACATTCTGAAAAGAATTCTTTTTATGATTCCGCTTTTGCTGGGCATAACGATAATCTGTTTTTCGGTTATGCGTCTGGCGCCCGGCTCACCTGTTGATTTGGAAACGCAAATGAATCCCAAATCATCGGTGGAAATGAAAGAGCGGCTCAAAGCTTTGTATGAGCTCGATAAGCCGATACATCAGCAATACTGGTCATGGCTTACGAAGCTCAGCCACGGAGATTTGGGAATTTCCTTTGCAAGTGATCACCGCCCCGTTGCCGCCAAAATATTGGAGCGCATTCCCATTACCATCCTTCTGGAATTTTTATCCCTGCTGATTATTATTGCCGTTGCCATTCCCATTGGAGTTTTATCCGCCGTGCATCAGGATTCCCTCTTCGACAAAATTACGGGAGTCTTCGTTTTCATTGGTTTTGCCGTGCCGACATTCTGGCTGGCGCTGCTTTTGATGATCTTTTTCGGAATTCATCTGGGATGGCTGCCGATTTCCGGTTTGCGTTCACTTAACTATGAATATTTAAGTCCGTGGGGACAATTTGTTGATTTAGTCAAACATCTGGTGCTGCCGGTTTTTATCTCCGCTTTTGGAGGATTGGCCGGTCTTTCACGTTATATGCGTGCGAACATGCTGGAAGTTATCCGGCAGGATTACATTATGACCGCCCGGGCCAAGGGCTTGAGCGAAAGGGATGTCATCTACAAGCACGCATTGCGCAATGCACTGCTGCCGGCGATAACAATTTTAGGGCTTTCCATCCCGGGGCTAATCGGGGGCAGCGTTATTTTTGAAACGATTTTTGCGATTCCCGGCATGGGGCAGCTTTTTTATATGGCGGTGATGGCGCGTGATTATCCTACGGTAATGGGCATTTTACTTATCGGGGCTGTTTTGACCCTTGTGGGCAATTTAATTGCCGATGTTTCGTACGCGGTGGCGGACCCGCGGATTCGCATATCTTAGTAGCTTTCGTTTTTTAGTTTTTAGAGGTTGTACAAACCATGGGCTTCTGGGAAACGTTTTATAAGAATAAACTCGCGCTTACGGGCAGCGGTATTGTCTTGCTGCTGTTTCTTGTGTCGCTTTTTGCGCCGTGGTTTGCTCCTTATGATCCGGGGCAGATCGATCTGAAAAATGTGCTTATGCCGCCTTCGATGAATCATTTGTTTGGGACGGATCAACTGGGCCGTGACGTTTTCTCCAGAATGATCTGGGGGGCGCGGATTTCCTTGAAGGTCGGTTTTGTGGCAACGGGTGTTTCCATTATCATCGGTACATTGCTGGGGGCAACTGCGGGATATTACGGCGGCTGGATAGACGCAGTGATTATGCGGTTTGTAGACATCATGCTTTGCTTTCCCACTTTCTTTTTGATTCTGGCGGTGATTGCCTTTTTGGAACCGTCGATCTGGAACATTATGATCATTATTGGTCTTACCGGATGGATGGGAGTGACCAGACTGGTGCGCGCCGATTTCATCTCTTTGCGGGAAAGAGATTTTGTACAGGCGGCAAGGGTAATCGGCGCCGGTGATTTGCGGATAATATTTGTGCATATTCTTCCCAATGCCATGGCTTCGATTTTAGTTGCGGCCACGTTGGGAATTGCGGGAGCGATATTGACTGAGTCGGCTTTAAGCTTTTTGGGGATCGGTGTTCAGCCGCCGACACCCAGTTGGGGCAATATATTGACTGCCGGGAAAGATAATATTGATATTGCCTGGTGGCTTTCACTATATCCGGGACTGGCGATTCTGATTACGGTTGTCGGCTATAATCTTTTAGGAGAAGGTATTCGTGATTCGCTCGATCCGCGCCTGAAAAAATGATCAAAGCGCTCGCTGGTTGACACGGTTTGTAAATTCCGGTTATCGCAGGTTGTTCTTCATACTTGATTAAGTTGCTAAAATATATTAGTAGTTTGCAGCCGGGATGTCCGGCAGGGGTGCAGGTTGGAGGATAAGATTATAATATTTACCTGAAAACTGCCGTACTTGATGATTATTAGGAAGTTATATCGGTTTTTTTCAGAAAAGGAGATAAAATATAATGGGGAAAAAAGTTAATCCGGAAATGTTCAGCATTGACAAACGTATTATTTACCGCCGGCTGCTCGCCGGTGAGCTGTCTGATAAGGATCTGCAGAAATTAGTTGATAAGCTGCCCGATGTTTCCGGTAATGCAGAGGAAGTCAATCCGGAAGAGGCTGAAAAATAGTAGCTTATGCTGATTGATTCACATGCTCATTTGGAAATGAGAGAATTCGAGAACGACCGCAACGATGTAATCGAGCGGGCGAAATCGGCCGGGGTGGATTTTATCGTCACGGTCGGAACAAATTTGGAACTGAGCCGGAAAGCTGTAAAACTGGCTGGTCAGCATGAAAATATATACGCAACAATCGGGGTTCATCCCCATGATGTGGGAAAAATCAGCAACACAACATACGATGAGCTGAAAAAACTTGCCGGCGATAAAAAAGTTGTTGCCTACGGCGAAATAGGCCTGGATTATTTTCGTAATATCGCGCCGCAGGCGCTGCAAATAGAAAAATTTGGCGAACAACTCCAATTGGCAAAAGAACTTAACCTGCCTGTTGTCATCCATGCCCGTGAAGCTCATGCTCAATCTCTGGAAATGATTAAATCCTCCGGCATTCATCGCGGTGTTTTTCATTGCTTTTCCGGGAATTATGAAATGGCCAAACAATGCCTGGATTGGGGATTTTATCTTTCCGTTCCCGGCGTCGTAACCTTTAATAAGTCAAAGACAATGCAGGAAGTAGTGAAAAAGGTTCCTCTTGCTTCGTTGTTGTTGGAGACTGACTGCCCATATCTGACGCCCGATCCCTTCCGCGGCAAGAGAAATGAGCCTTCCTATATTGTTTATACGGCGAAAAAAGTGGCCGAAATCAAAAGACTTTCCTGGGAAGAAGCGGCTGCAGTTGCCGCTCAAAATACCCTTGACCTCTTCCGCATTGAAGCATCGCCCAATAAGTAGTTGGTTTTTGCTATAATCATTTATGGTTGGCGAAAATAATGAATGATAAAAGAAAAGCGGTTGTTTTGTTAAGCGGAGGAATAGATTCCGCAACAACGCTGTATATTGCCGGGAAAATGGGTTTTGATCTTTACGCGCTCAGCTTTTGCTATGGGCAGCGGCATAAGATTGAATTGCTGGCCGCCGAAAAGATAGCCGCTCGCTGCAGAGTTGCCAAGCATATAACACTTGATATTGATCTTCGTCTTTTTGGAAAGTCCGCTCTGACGGATGATATAGACGTTCCCAAAAGCAGGAGCATCGACGAGATGGCGACCGATATTCCGATCACATACGTTCCTGCGCGCAATACGATTTTCCTTTCCTTCGCCCTCGCCTGGGCGGAAGTACTGGAGGCAGGTGATATTTTCATTGGTGTAACCGCCATGGACTACAGTGGTTATCCCGATTGCCGTCCTGAATATATTGCCGCTTATGAGCGGATGGCGAATCTGGCGACAAAAGCCTCGGTAGAAGGAAAACAGAAGTTAAAAATTAATACACCGCTGATTCAGTTGACGAAAGCTCAGATTATCCGGCAAGGTTATGAGCTGGGTGTGGACTTTTGCCTGACCCATAGCTGTTATGATCCGTCGGAAGCAGGCGAGGCCTGCGGTAAATGCGACTCCTGCCTGCTGCGCATAAAGGGCTTTAAAGAGGCGGGAATTCCCGATCCCACAGTCTACAGAATTCAGCGGTAACAGGCATTATTTTGAGTTACACTGTTAAGGAAATATTTTATTCTTTGCAGGGAGAAGGTTTTCATGCCGGGCGGCCTGCCGTCTTCTGCCGCTTTACCGGATGCAATTTATGGTCAGGTAAGGAGGAGGATCGCCCTACTGCCGTCTGCAGGTTCTGCGATACGGATTTTGTCCATACGGACGGACCACAGGGCGGTAAATATGCGACCGCAGGAGATCTGGTCCGGCAGGTTGCCGGGTTATGGCCGTCGGCGGAAAAGGGAACAATTAAACCTTTTGTTGTCTGCACCGGAGGTGAGCCGCTGTTGCAGCTGGATTCCAGGCTGGTGGCGGCATTTCACCGGGAAAACTTTTTTATCGCTGTCGAGACCAATGGCACTATTTTACCGCCCGCCGGAATTGATTGGCTTTGTGTGAGTCCCAAAGCCGGAGCAAGGTTGCTGGTACAAGCAGGACAGGAACTGAAATTAGTTTTTCCGCAATCAGGAATTGATCCGCAGCAACTTGCCTGCCTGAATTTTCAGCACTTTTTCCTGCAGCCCTTGGATGGACCTGATCTGGCGAAAAATACAAAACTGGCGGTAGAATACGTACTTGCCCATCCGCAATGGCGTCTCGGTTTACAGATTCATAAAATTTTAAATATAAAGTAGGTTTGTTTAATGGAAATTTTTAAAGTATTTCATATTGACGCGGCACATCGCCTGCCTAATGTGCCGACCGGACACAAATGCGCCAATCTGCATGGTCATTCGTTCCGTATCGAAATCCATTTAAAGGGTCCGGTTGATCCGCACTTGGGCTGGGTCATCGATTTTGCGGATATAACGAAGGCGTTTCAACCGCTCTACAATCAGCTCGATCATAAATACTTAAACGATATTGAAGGCCTGAGTAACCCTACGTCGGAAAATCTGGCTGTATGGATCTGGGATCGCCTGCACGTGACGCTGCCTCAATTGAGCAAGGTTGTTGTTCAGGAGAGTACCGGGTCGGGCTGTATTTACAGGGGTGAAGAAAATAATATAATGCCGGCGTCGTCAACAGATTAAGTGTGTTTATTCCATTTCCAAATCAAGCGCTACCTTTGTTGGCCCTTCGGCAGGCTCAGGGCAGGCTCAAAGCTGATAGCCAGTCATGGTGAGCTTGTCGAACCACGCCTCGTCGCCTCCTCCTAGCCGCCGCGGTATCATCTTTGATTTGGAAATGGAATTAGGTCATTGTTGCGGCGCTGATCATTCCCCGATACGAATCGACGCAGACCCGTCTAATGGTGAAAATGCTCCGCAGCCGCTTGATGATTGGAACACGCGTCTATGCAATCCAATTATTGCATTGATAAACGGTCAAATAACTGTCAAAGAAATGTCAAAGATATGTCTAATGTTTCCTATTACGTGGAGTTAGAAGCTGTAGGCGAAGATGACGCCTCCGTGTAGGAAATTGGCATCTTGTCCCGTCATACTGAAATATTTCATCTCTCTCCGGGCATCACGACAGAGGGGAAAGGTATAGGACAGGGTCGGAGTGATAGTGATATTGTCAGAAATTTTGTAGGGCAGGCCTATCGTCAGGGTTCCGTCATGGAAATTGTTGTATTTACTTCCGGTCTCGCTGCCTTCTCCGTCGACTTTGGGATATGCAGTCTTATCGGTGCTGACAAGATACGCTGCCGAGGCGGACAGGTCGAGGGCAAGCCGTTTCGCAAGGGGGAAGGAATGACTGACTCCCAGCAGGAAGTACCAGTAGCGGCTGTGGCCGACTTCCCGATAAACCGTGAGGGTTGGACTCAGTGGGATATTAAGCCCCAGCTTCAGGGACACCTCTTGTGAATAGTCGCTGCCGTCCATGTCGTAATACATGTAGCCGGCTCCATAGTTCAATATTCCATACTCGCCCTCGTAAGAAAGAGTATAGTCCGTTTCGTTCCAGCGGTCTCCTCCCGCGTAGGGATCAGAATCCCAGTTGCCCCAGATGTTTGCTGAAAATCCTTTGTAGCTCAAGGTAAAAGACGGCTGCAGGACCACGCTGTTGCGGCTCATCTCATAGCCGTGCCAAATGTATTGACTTAAAGCGGCAAGAGATACCTCTCCGGAAAGCGCCTTTTCAGCTTTTTCAGTTTTTTCCTCTTCTGCGAAACAGGGGACCAATGTTACAAAAGCAACAAAAAATGCAACCAAAACAACAAAAATTCGTTTCCAAAACACCATAGCCATCCTTTCTTTTTAAAGATTAATCGGCAATCATGATTATTATTGAGTTCAAGAAGTTTGAGCTTTTTTACAGCCGGCATAGGAATGTAAATTCTCAATCAGAAAATGGTCTGCTTTTTCCTTGCTTAAAGGGCGGCTGTAATAGTAGCCCTGAACCTCCCTGCATTCGCGCTTTTTAAGACAAACAAGATGCTCTTCCGTTTCCACCCCTTCGGCTATGACTCTTAGATTCATGCTCTCAGCCATAGCGATAATTGCGGTGGCAATGGCCAGACTCTGGGGGTCCGAATCGATTGTACAGATGAATGATCGGTCGATCTTAAGGCGGTCAACCGGGAACTTCTTAAGATAATTTAGACTGGAATAACCGGTGCCGAAATCGTCGATTGCCAGGCTGACCCCTATGTTTTTAAGATTTTGAAGAGTATTGAGAGCTTCCTCCCCATCCTTCATCAGGACACTTTCGGTGATTTCCAGTTCAAGGTACATAGGCTTCAACCCGGTCTCGTGCAGAATAAGGTTCACCTGATCAGGGAAGTTATTCTGAGCAAACTGGCAGACGGAAACATTGACGGCGACTCGTGGAATGTCTATCCCCTCGTCCAACCAGACCTTAGCCTGTGTACAGGCCGTTCGCAACACCCACTCGCCGATCGGGACGATCAGTCCCGTCTCTTCCGCGATCGGGATGAATTCCATTGGGGAAATTGATCCGAGGAGGGCATTGTCCCAGCGCAGGAGCGCTTCCATTCCACACAGAGAAGAGTCTTTCATATCCATTTGGGGTTGGTAATTCAGTGAAAGTTCACCTCGTTCCATGGCCCGACGGAGTTCGTTTTCAATAGTCAGCCGCCGGATTGCCCCAGCGTTCATATTCGGTGTGTAAAATTTGAAATTGTTTTTTCCCTCCCGCTTGGCGAAGTACATGGCCATGTCGGCGTTTTTAATCAGCGTCTCGGCATCCTGCCCGTCATTGGGGAAGACGGCGATTCCGATGCTTGCCGTAACGGTAATCTCATGACCGGACAGGGGGATAGGCTGAGACATTCCCGACAGAAGACGAGCCGCTACAATGCAGGCGTCATTCGCTTCGTTGATCTCCGACAGGAGCACTGTAAACTCGTCCCCGCCGAGACGAGCCAGGTCTTGATTACCATAGATGTCCTTACCCTCGGCGATTTCGTCACTGGAACGCAGGTTCAGGCGAAGGCGCTTGGAAACCTCTTTCAACAGTATGTCTCCAGTGGAATGGCCAAGTGTGTCATTGACCCGCTTGAAGTTGTCGAGATCCATGAACATCAGCGCCAGATGGTTCTGATTCTTCTTGACATCTTGCAGTGCCGCCTGAAGACGGTCATGGAAAGATGCCCGGTTCGGCAGTCCCGTGATATCATCATAAAACGCAATGCGGCGAACTCGATCCTCAGCGTGTCGACGTCGGCCCAGCGCTACGGCGAGTTGCCGGATCTCATGGGGATGAAAGGGCTTTTGCAGGTAAAACAGACTCCCCCGGGGTGGTACTCGACGGCTGATCTCCTCCGGATCGATATCGGAATAGGCGGTGACCACCACAATGTCGAGGAATGGATCCAGTTCACGAATATGAGTGGCGGCCCAGACACCGTCGGGCCCGGGAGGCATGCGCATGTCGAGGAAAACAACGGCAAAAGGGTTTCCCTTCCTGTTAGCATCTTCCACAGCCGATACCGCCTCTTCTGCACTGCTGCACAACACCAGATCAAACACCTCCGAATCATCGGACTGAATCTGCGACGCTTTGTTGAACAGGCGTGACCGAAGGTCGGAAAGCCTTTGATTGACTACCTTGTCCCGCTGAGACTGGAGAATCTCGCGGTAACTGTCGCGGATACCGGCCTCGTCATCGGCAATCAGTATCCGAATGGGATCGGGTGTCGTACTTTTATTTGCAGTGCTCATCAAGCTGCCTCCTTTTCTTTATCATCGTTCTGGGCCAGGGGGAGCAAAAGGTGGAAAATGGCCCCGCGTCCCTCCCCCTTACTTTCCGCATAGATCTTACCTTTCAAAGCGGCTATGGTATTCGCACTCCAGTGAAGGCCTGAGCCTGAATCGCGGTTCTTGGTGGAAAAGCTACGTTCAAATATCCTCGGCAGCACATCCGCCGGAATGCCGCCGCCGTTGTCTTCGATGTATAGATGGGCCATGGGAACACCGTCCACAAATTCCTCGGCGCCGGAGATGCGAATCCGTCCGGTGTTATCCTTTTGGCCGCTGCTGAAGATGGACTCGGCGGCATTGATGAAGAGGTTGCTGAGTACCTGTTGCAGGGCGATCCGGGCTGCATCCACCTTCCCGATCTCCATGAGGCTTTTGTCCTGCTCCACGACAATGGCTTTGCGAATCGGCTCGGCCAGCAAATCAACCGTTTCCGTCACCAGGCGGGGCAATTCCAGGGATGAAGTAACCCGTTGCGCCCGGCTGAACCGCTGCTGATCCGCCAGGATCAGTTGCACGTGATCCAGCTGTTTGGAAATCTTCTCCAGGTCTGATGTTGCCGATTTTACAAGGCCGACCAGTTCCATGCCGACCAGTTCCATAAACTGGGAAAGATCCGCTCGCCGGTCGGCAATTGTGGCCGGGTCGGCCAATTCAGCGGCAGCCATTTCCATCTCTTCGATCGGGGCCTGTTGGAGTTCATTTTTGAGTGTACTTAATTTGACACCCAGAGGCGTGATGGCATTGCCGATGTTATGCAGCACGCCGCTTGCCATTTCCGCAATGCCGGAGGAATAGGACTGCTTCGCCAGTTCTTCGCGTGCTTCTTGCAGTCGTGCCGCCATAAGATTAAACTCCTGCGCAAGTTTCCCGAGCTCATCCTGTCGATTCAACTCAATTCGTTCGGAAAGATCGTTACTCTGACTTATGGAGACGATGTGGCGGGTCAGTTTTGCGAGAGGGGTCAGAATAATCCGGTGCAGCCCGCAGACCAGCGCCGTCAGAACCAAGATTCCGGCGACAAAGAGAGAGAACAGGGCAAATTCCACCGCCTTATTCCCGCGGGCGGAAATCGCTTTTGGTACATCCACCTGCAGCAGCAGGGCAGGGTTTCCAAAGATATCCGGCATGACCCGATAGACATGGTCTACCTCGTTACTGCTGCGGATAACGGTTTCCCCGACTCTACCCCTGCGCAGCTCGGCGGCAATCGCGGCCTGCCCGGACGTGATCTTTCCACCAGTGATGTCTGTGACGGACAAGTGGGTCTTGTTCTGCTGGGCAATGCCGGCCGCGTTGAGAAACTGGCCGAAAATGATGGCGCCACGGGGTGGTCCTCCACCATCGGATGGCAGGATCGGCTTGCTGACGACGAGCATCGGCCCCAGATCCGTGACCAGACAGCCGCCCCCCTGGTAATTCGGTGCCGTCAAGGAACTGACACTCAACTGTTGAGAAAGCGTCGGCATCTGCAGCTCTTTGCTGTTCTCCAGATCATAACTCAATCCCCACAGGGGCTGCCGGGTGGTGTTGAAGATGTAAATGGTATTGATTTTCAGGCTTTCCAGGGAAGCTTTTTGCAGATTGCCTTTCCGGAAGGTGTCATTTTTATCGGCCATGAAGCGATACGTATCATCCCAACTTCCCCAGTCATTCGCCTTAGTGCTGAGGAGCTTTACTTCTCGATCGATGGTTTGCACGACGCGGTCCATGTTTTTCAGGGCCTCTTCCTTTTCCAGGGAAGAAAAACTGGGCGTAATGAATAATCGCTGGACCCCGTAATCCATGGCAGCATAAAGAGTAAATATCAACACAATCAAACTGATAACTTTTTTTTGTACAGACATGAAGCAATCTCCCAAAAGTTTTGTGCAACGGTTTATTTGTGAGCGGTTAAAAAAATAATAAATATGCCATAAAAAATGACGATGCCGGGATTTGGCTTGAATGAAAAACTAAACAATAATTAGAAAGAATTAACCATAAAGGATACTATTTGTGCATAGCTCTCAGTCTGTTTAAGTTGCTTCGAAATATCGTCCATTGACCAGTAAAACTTTAATTTTGTCTCCGGCGGCAATAATTAAATAACCCGGAAGTCATTCTTCTGCTTCATACGTTTTTGGTGAGGAAATGTGCTAAGATTAAATTAAGAATCTTTTCAATAAGGATGTTTATGAGTATACTTGGTTCAGGCAGTTTGCCGCGACGGCCTGGAAAGTGAACCCGTTAGGGAACTGACCATTGCAGCACAATAAAGCGGCTCTTTTTTTGACTGAGAAAGTGAGAATGTCCATGCAAAAATATTCCCGATTACTAACTGTTTTGTTTCTCCTGCCGGTCTTCATTTCCTTGCAGAGCTGTCTTGTAGCCACCAAAGGTACAATTATAACCCCCGAAATAAGATCTTTATATGAAGGGGAGTATAAAGTTGATCCTTATATGAAAGATCATATTCCCAGATCGGTTGCCGTTATGCCTTTTGTTGATTTGTCCCGCAGCAAGGAAGGTTTTGAGACTGTCCGGCGGGGATTTTACAATCATTTCAGCTCCCTTCCTTTCAAGGACATGGAACTTTACCGTGTAGACGCCACATTGAGGAAGGCAGGGCTCACCGATCCTGAAAAGATCAGTAAAACTTCTCCGCAGGAACTGGGCAAAATTCTTGGCGTTGACGCGGTTGTTTTTGGTGAAATTTCCAATTTCGACAAGTTATATGCGGTTATGTATTCCCAGGTCGCCGTCGGTGCGGAAATTAAGATGTATGATACGAAAACCGGTAATTTTCTCTGGAGCGGCAAAAATGTTGCGCGGAAGCATGAAGCGGGCATTTCCACCCATCCTGTAGGTATTGTGGCCGCGGTAATTACCACGGCAATGAATATGCGGGATATTCAGCTGCTGCGCGCCAATGATGATCTTTTCCGCGAAATGGTTAAGACGATTCCCGCGCCTCCGCTTGCCGAAATGTTGCGTCCGCCGGTAATAACACTTTTAACCCAGGATTCCCAAGGTCTGCCGAAAAAAGCCGGTGATGAAATCAAGGTCGTCATTCAGGGCACACCGAAGATGCAGGCCTGCTTTGATATAGGCGACTACAGGAAAAATATCGCAATGCAGGAAGTCGAACCAGGCGGTTATTACGGCGTCTATAAGGCAGTGCCCGGCGACAACATAGAAAAAGCGGTTATCACAGGATATTTAAGAGATGATGCCGGCAATACGGCACAGTGGGTGGATGCGATCAGTTCCGTGACGCTTCTGACAACTGCTCCTCCTGCTCCGGAAAATCTGACTGCCGTAGGGCGCGATGCCGCTGTTTTATTGTATTGGGAAAAGTCCGCCGCACCATATCTGGCCGGTTACAAAATTTATCGTTCCGATACGCCGCTCAGCGGTTATGTGGAAATTGCTAAAACGGAAATTAATGAATATCGCAATGCCGGACCTGATCTCGTTAATTCTCGAAAATATTATTACCGGGTTTCCGCATATGACGTTGCCGGCAATGAGAGTAAAATGGCTCAGGTGACGGGTATGCCCGTTGCGCCCGGACCAACCCCGGTGTCCGGCCTGATTGAAACCGATACAACCTGGTATTCCGGTGCAAGCCCGTATATTCTGGAAAAAGATGTTATTGTCAGGGATAAAGCGTCACTGTTCATCGAACCCGGAACGCAAATAAAATCCAAAAACGGTGCGCTTATTATTGAAGGGAAAATAAATGCGGAAGGTGACAACGATCACATCATTAATTTTGATTCAGCCGGGGAGGGCTATTTCTGGCCGGGCATCGTTTTTGCCAATGTCAAAGATAAAAAGAACGTTGTTAAATTTGTGCGAATAAAAGGCGCGAGGACAGCGATCAATTGTCAGGCGTCTTCACCAAAGATTGAAATGTCCGAGTTCACGCAAAACAGGGAAGTTTTGAACATTCAGGGGGCGTTTTCCAAACCGGAAATTACCAGGAATTCCATTTACAGGAACAAGGGAATTGCTGTTTCGGTAAGTGACGGAGCCCAGCCGGTAATTAAAGAAAACTCCATTCAGGATAACGACAACACCGGCTTGCTGGTGCAATCGGCAGCGCCCTTGTTTATGCAGAATATTTTGACCGGAAACAACAACAACGGTATTGTAGTGAAGGGTGCCGGAGCAAATATCAGCCGGAATAACATCTTTGACAACAAACCGTACAATATCGAGGGTGACAGGACCGGTGCGTCTATTAGAGCATTGGACAACTGGTGGGGGAGTTCCAAAATTACGGAAATTCTGGCCGGTATTCAGGGCAGGGTAGATATAGCCACCGTACTGGACAGCGCCTACCCCGAGGGAAAATCTATTGCGATTAACGCACTGGGCAGAAATTTGAACGGTGTGATCAAAACCGATTCCTGTTTAATTTTGTCCAACAGCCCTTATCGCGTAACTAAAGATGTAGTTGTAGACGGCGGGGCTACGCTTTACATAGAGCCGGGAGTTGTTGTTGAATTTGAGCAAAAGACATCGCTGATTGTGGAAGACGGAGGAGTTGTTGCCCGTGGAACAAAAGAGAACCCCATAACGTTTACTGCCGCCGCTTCCTCCCCGACGCCTGGTTTTTACAATAATGCCGTGCGCTTGTCCAAACAATCCAAGGTAAACAGCTCCTTTGTATACTGCATAGTCCAATATGCCACCACTGCATTTGATATTTATACCGGAGCGCCGGAAATTTCTTATTGCCAGATAATCCATTCGGCGCAAAGTGCGGTTTTTTGCCGCAATGACGCCTCGCCTGTCCTGCTCTACAACACGTTTGCTGAAAACAGCGGTGAAGGAGCTGTTAAATGCGTCGGCATGGCTAATCCCAGGATCAATTTCAATAATTTTTCCGGAAACAGTGTGGCATTGCAGAGTTTTTCCACAATTTATATTGATGCCCGCAATAACTGGTGGGGGGGCAACCCGCCGGATCAAAACATGATCTGGGGTGATAATGTCAATATAAAACCATGGCTTACAGAAAAAGAACCTAAAGCTTATACAGGTAAAAAATAACCTGCAATTCTTATTGCATCATCTAGGGGTTTTTGCTATTTTTCATCAACAAGTATGATGGACTCGCAAAAAGTCACGAAGCTAACAATCTTCAGACGACCTCGTAAAAAGGTCGCAGGCAAGGCGCGCGAATCATGAGGAATGAGGCGTACTTAAGGTACGCCGCAGTGACGAAGGATAAAGCGCAACGCAGCATCCGGCCTTTTTACGAGGTCGTCAAGTATAGAAAAAATGATTTGTTTTCCGGGATAATCGATCTCCGGCGAACGACCAAAGGAGGATATTATGAAGTTAAGATTTCTGTCCGCAGCATTAATTGCCGGTTTATTGCTCCTCTTTGCCGGAATGGGTTTGAGTCAGGAGAAAATAAGTGCATCGGAATGGACGGAAAAAATCGGTCAAGGTACGGTTAACTGGTCGGCGGGTTATATCGAAGCAGTTGGAATTGGCGCTCCGCCGGACAGAACAATCGGCAAAGCCAATGCCCGGCCGATGGCTCTGCGCGCCGCCAAGGTTGATGCATACCGTAATTTGCTGGAAATCACTAAAGGCGTGCGCGTTGACTCGACCACTTCAGTGAAAGACTTCACGGTCGAAAGTGATGTCATTAATACACAGGTGGATGGTCTGGTTAAAGGCGGTGTTGTTGTTGATCAGCAGTATATGTCCGACGGCACGGTTGAAGTTCGAGTCCGAATGCCTCTTTATGGTAATCTTGCACAGGTTGTGATTCCCGCTTCCATAGAAAAACGGAAAAACTTGAAGCCGGTGGAACCGCCTCCCGCTCCGGAACCGGCTGTAACCGCGCCGGCTGCCCCGCCAGCCCCGCCAGCCCCGGCTACCCCGCCGATGGTCTATACAGGACTGGTTGTCGATGCCCGCGGCATTCAGGCACGCCCGGCAATGTCGCCGCGCATTTTTGATGAAGACGGAAAAGAAGTTTACGGCTCTGCCAATGTTGATCGTGAATACGCCGTTCAGCAGGGGATGAGCGGCTATGCCCGCGATCTCACGGCTGCCCAGAGCAACCAGAGAGTAACCAACAGCCCTATAACGGTTAAGGGATTGAGAACCAGCGGCACCGGAAAAGCCGATATCGTTATCAGCAATGCCGACGCCGGGCAAATTCGTGCTTCGGCGGAAAACGCTTCCTTTATGAAGAAGTGCCGCGTGATGATAGTTCTGGATTAACTGCAGGCAGGAGTTTGAAAAAAATGATATTTAATAAAAAGCCGCAGTCACGAAGTAATTTCAGTGGCTGCGGCTTTTTGTTGTCGTCTAACGGTGCTTCTGCAGGATCACTTTGAGCGCCATGTCGCGCAAATATTCCATATAACTGCACTGGCTGTCCGTCAAGAGAGGCCCTTTTTCGTTCTTATCGGCATAAAACAATCCCAGGCAGTTTCCTCTAATGATCAGCGGATAAACAAGAAAAGCCGGTGCGGCGATGGATTCCCTGTACCATTGAGGGAGGCTCTGGGCAATATTGGGGGTGGTAGCGTCGGAGATGATTATTCCTCTGCCCTGCGAAATGGCGATGTTGAAAATATCGGAGGCTTTGCTGATCTGAATTTGAAATAACCTGACCATTGCCTCCGAGTTTTCACCGAGGCCAAAGCGCCCGACTATTTTCTTTCCTTCCACATCCCGCAGACAGAAAATAACGCGGTTTAATTCAAACCCTCTGTACATAGTCTCCAGGATCATGTAAATGACATCCCCCAGGCTATAGGTTCCTTTCATGACATCGGCAATTTCATTGATGCCGTTCGTGACAATCAGTTTCTTTTCTTGAGCAATGACAGCTGGAGATTTTACGGCCTGCATCGGTTTGCTGACAGTACTCTTCTGAGGCGGCTGATCACCGGGAACTTTAGCGGATGATTCCTTTGTTGCAGATTTACGGTGGGTGGAGAGTTTGTTTAAAAATGTACTGGATTTCTTGTCAACTTTGACTATTTCCGAAAAATCATCAATTCTGGCGGCAGCCGAGTCCAGGAGTGCCTCTATTTGCGGCACGGGGAGCGGAATGCTCTTCTTATAGCGCGTAGATATTTCGGACATCGTTTCTTTCCAGTTATGCTCTTGAGTGTTGGTGACGGCAGTACAGAGATCATGGGCATAACAGGTTAAATTGCGCATGGTTTCCTGTTCTGATTTTGGCGGCTCAATAACGCCTGGAGGTGGATTTTCCATGCTGTTGACAATCATGTCCGGGAAATTCCAGGACCGCGAAACAGCTACTCCCAGTTCGTTCAAAGAAATTCCGAGAATTTTGCGGGAAGCAGTGTTTTCATCAATTCCCTGAAGGATCTGCTCTTTAATTGCTGCGTATTCCTCCGGAAAATAACAAATAACCAGCATCTTCCCCAGGTTATGGAGCATGGCGCAAACAAAGGCTTCTTCCGCCCGGCCGAATTTCATGCTTTCGGCCAGATTCATGGCTATTATACCGTTCACAAAGGATTCCACAGCGATTTCTTTTAAATCCGCCGCCTGATTCTTATTTTCCAGATGCTCGAAAATCATCAAAGTTGCCGAAAGCATCCGCACTTTTTCAAATCCCAGCATCATCATGGCCTTGGAAATAGTTGTTATTTTGCCGGCGAGATTTCCGTAGATGGCGGAATTAACCACCCGCAGAAGTTTATTGGTTAAGGAAAAGTCTTTTAAAATTATCTTGGCCAAATCACCGGTAGCGTAGAGGTTTAACGCCTTCAAGGAAGATAGTTTGCTGTTGATTTCAATGATATGATCAGAAAAAGAAGGCAGGTCGCCTTTATGACTCATTCGCCTTAAAAGAAACTCAACGGTTCCGTGAATGTTCTGTGGATTATCTGTATTCTGGTTGTCCATTGACGAGAATACCCTTTTATAAGGGCAATAGCTGAAAGAACTCTTTTATGTCAAGATAATTTGTTTGCCGCTACTATTTATTAACTATTAACTGCATTTCATTTTTTATGAATTAATAGTATGTAAATCGATGAATCAATGAACAGGAGATGAAAATTGTCCGGTCGTATTGTTGTTCTAACTGAAGAGATAGCCAATAAAATCGCCGCCGGTGAAGTGGTAGAGAGGCCCGCATCCATTGTCAAGGAGCTGGTGGAAAATTCCATTGACGCCGGGGCCTCGGATATCCGTGTGGAGCTGGGGAAGGGCGGTTGCGAATCAATTGCGGTTATTGACAATGGCTCGGGGATAGAGCACGAAGACGTTGCTCTGGCTTTTGAAAGACACGCCACCAGCAAAATTCATCATTTTGAAGATATTTACCGGGTATCATCTTTTGGCTTCCGGGGAGAGGCGATGCCCAGCATTGCCTCCATTGCCCGCGTGGAACTGATCACGCGACGCCCGGAGGATCTGGCCGGCACAAGAGCGATTGTTGAAGCCGGTGTGATTAAGGGGATAATGCCTGCCGGTTGTTCCGCCGGAACGCAAATTCATGTAACAAAAATATTTGAAAATGTTCCGGCAAGGCGCAAGTTTTTAAAAGCTGAAGCAACGGAACGGGGCTTGTGTCTGGATGCGATTGCGCGCCTGGCTTTAGCCCATCCGGAGGTCGGCTTTAAAGTTTTTGCCAATGAACGGGAGGTCTTTAACGCGCCGGGAGCCAAGGATATCTCCGACAGGATTGCCTTTGTCATGGGGACCGATTTTTCCAGCCATTGCATATCTCTCGAGGCTGAAAAAGAGAGCGTGAGATTATCCGGCTTTATTTCACGGCCCGAATTTACGCGGTCAAATTCCAAAAGTATATATCTTTACGTCAATAAGCGTTTTGTACGGGACAACAGTGTTAGTCATGCCGTACTGGCAGCCTGTCGCCAGGTCATTGAAGCGAGACGCTTTCCGGCCGCAGTTTTATTTCTGGATTTGCCGGGCGATGATGTTGACGTTAATGTCCATCCGGCTAAAATGGAAGTACGGTTTAAGGATTCCCGCAGTATTTACGAGCTGGTTTCCCGGACAATCAGCGAGAGCCTGGCCGGAGCGGAAACGGCCAAAGGCAGTTTTGTTTATCGGTTGGAGCCCCGCGAGAAAATACCGGCGCCGAATTTCCATCGCTCTTACGAAAACCATTCTTCCGGTGCGGCGGGATTTCATTTGCGGCAAAATCTGCAACAGGCTATTTCTGCGGATTTGTTGACACAATCGCCGGCGGAAGTAAAAGGAGTAAAAGAAGCATCTTTAACCGGCGATTATTCTTCCCCAAGAGAACAAACAGCATTTACCGGTTTTCACTATCTGGGACAATTTGCCAATACTTACCTGATATTTGCAGGAGAGGGCGGTTTTATCTTAATTGATCAACATGCCGCTCACGAAAGAATAGTTTTTGAAAACTTAAAGAAATCCGGTGAGATGAAAATTGTCAGTCAGCCCTTGTTGTTGCCTGAAATCGTCAGTTTAAGTCCCGGGCAGATAACGCTTTTTTCCGGATATATCGATTTTTTGCGCCAAATCGGCCTGGAAATAGAAATATTCGGCCGTGACGCCATTGTGGTCAAAGCACTGCCCTCTATTCTGCCGCAAATTCAGGCCCGTGAAATTGTAGCCGATATTGCCGACCAACTGGCTGATCACAATAACTTGCCGGACCTGCAGGCAAGAAAAGAAAAAATATTGACTTCGCTGGCTTGCCGGGCGGCGATCAAAGCCAACACCATTCTTTCCTCCGAGGAAGTAGCGGCGCTTTGCCGTGATCTGGAAGCAACTCCTTTTAATTCTACATGTCCGCATGGACGGCCGATTATCGTCAAATTTTCCTTAGGCGAAATCGAAAGAATGTTTAAGAGGAGGTAAAAAATGAGTAAACTGCCTCTCATCATTATCAATTCGCCCACCGCAACAGGCAAGACAAAATTGGCGATAGATTTGGCGCTGTTTTTCGGCGGCGAAATTATCAGCGCCGATTCCCTGCAAGTTTACCGGTATCTGGATATTGGTACGGCCAAACCGACTATCGAAGAAAGAAGCAAGGTTAGACATCATTTAATCGATGTCGTCGACCCGGGTGAGGAATTCAATGCCGCTATTTTTACGGAGCGGGCGACTGAAATAATTGATAATCTGGCCAAATCGGGAAAACCTGTTTTTGTCGCCGGAGGAACCGGTCTTTATATCCGGGCGCTTACCCGCGGCATTATTGAAACCCCCAAAGTTGATGAAAATATAAGGAATTATTATCGAGGCTTGCGTGATTCACGAGGCAGGGAGCATCTGTATAATCTTCTGCAGCAAAGAGACAGAGAGGCGGCGCTGCGTATCAATCCCAATGATTCAGTACGGGTGATTCGCGCTCTGGAAGTTCTGGAGCAAACCGGCGAATCTATCGTGGCAATACAAAAAAGGCATTCTTTTCGCGAAAGTAATTATAATACTTACAAAATCGGCTTGAAACAGGACCGCGACGAACTAAAAAGGAGAATCGCTGCAAGGACGGATAAAATGATTGTTGCCGGACTTCTCGATGAAGTTAAAGGAGTGCTGGCGCTGGGCTATGGAGAAAATCTTAAGCCGCTGCAATCATTGGGTTATAAGCAAATTATTGATTTTTTAAAGGGAAGGTGTGACTGGGAAAAGGCGGCAGAGCAGATTAAACATGAAACGTGGCTTTATGCCAAGCGGCAGATGACCTGGTTTACCGCCGATAAGGAGATTGAATGGTTTTCTCCCGAAATGTCAGACAAAATAATTGAAAAAGTAAACTCCTTTCTAAAGGGAGCCGGGAGGGTTGACGAAAAATGCAATATTACTTGACTTCGGACGCCTCTGCGGCTAATTATACGGAGCATTTGAGAGCTGAAAAAATATTTTTATCCGGTATACATTGAAGCCTTTTACTGAAAGGAGAAATACATGATACGTCAGATGAGAATAAAGACATTCCTCACTTTCTGTATGCTTTTTACGGCAATTTTCCTGTTGATTTCCTGCGGCCCAAAACCAAGAATACCGGTCAGTCAGTTGGATACTCCGGAACACCATGTATATGCAGGTTTGCGTCTTTTTGATCAGGCAAAATATACGGACGCCCAGCGTGAATTCGAACTGGCCGTTCAGCTTGCTCCCAAATATTCTAAAGCTTATACCGGCATTGCTCTGGTTAAAATTGTTACCGGCGACTTTGGTGCTGCCTGGGACAACCTTAAAAAGGGCTGGAGATATGCCAGGACAGATGATGAAAAACTTTTCGTTTATGTCAGCCGCATTCGTTACTATACCGCAAGCAAACTGGAAAAGAACTGGCTTAATCTTGCCAAAGACGATTTTGATAATGCCGTCCTTACGGATGCTAAACATGCTCCCGCCTATTATTTCATGGGACTGGCTTACAAGGCCGGTCTGGAATTCGATCCGGCAGGCAAGATGTTTGCTAAAGTTCTTGATTTAAAAACTGATTACATAACCGAAGCCGATGCCCAGTGGAATTTAATACAAAAAATTCAGCGGGCAATGCCTGGAACAGTCAACGGGAAGATCATTGCCATTGTTGACCGCATCACCCGTGCAGATGCCGCAGCGTTGTTTATGGAAGAAATGAAAATTGATGTGCTTTACAACAAACGGAATCCGAAGACTTTTGATACATCTTTCAAAGATCCGGAAAAAGCTGCCGCCGCTGCCGCACCCGCCAAGGTTACTGCCAACGATATCGCCAATCATCCGCTGAGATCCGATATCGAAGGCGTTTTGGGAATCGGCGTACGTGGTTTGGAAAATTATCCCGACGGCAATTTTCATCCGGAGGAAATAGTAACAAGAGCCGCTTATGCCATGATGCTCGAGGATGTATTAATTAAAGTTACCGGTGACAATTCTTTGGCGACAAAGTTCATTGGTTCAACCTCGCCTTTTCCCGATGTCAGAGCTGATTTACCGTATTTTAATGCGATTATGGTGGTTACCTCCCGCGGTATCATGGAGGCCAAAGATATGACTTCGGGTGAATTTGCACCTTTGAGTCCGGTGCCCGGCGTGGATGCCCTTTTGATTATTCGAAAAATTAAGCAGGAATTGAAGTTCAATTAATCTTCAATGAAGGAATATGAATTAACTGCAGGCGGGACATGAATTATGCCCGCCTGTAGTTTGATTGGCGCTTTTCGAAAAATAAAGGAGTAATTCCATTTCTAAATCAATGATGATATCGCGGCGGCTAGGAGGAGGCGACGAGGCGTGGTTCGACAAGCTCACCATGACTGACTATCAGCATTACGCCTGTCCTGAGCCTGCCGAAGGACCAACAAAGATAGCGCTTGATTTAGAAGTGGAATAAAAATAGGGCGAGAGCCCTTTTTATTTACAAACTAGATTGGAGAGTAACGTCACATGTCTACACGAGAGTTGAGTAAAGCATTTGAACCGCACGAAACAGAAAAAAGATTATACGACTACTGGATAAAAAATAAACTTTTTCATGCGAGGGATGAGAGCGAGGCCAAGGCTTTTTCCATCGTCATTCCGCCCCCCAACGTTACCGGAATGCTGCATATGGGGCATGCCTTAAATAATACATTGCAGGATATAATTGTCCGTTTCAAAAGAATGCAGGGCTACAACACTCTCTGGATGCCGGGAATGGATCATGCGGGAATCGCCACCCAGAATGTTGTCGAAAAGGAATTGGCTAAAGAAGGAAAATCGCGTCATGATCTGGGGCGGGAAAAATTTGTGGCCCGCGTTTGGGAATGGAAGGAAGAATACGGCGGCGTCATTATAAATCAGCTCAAAAGACTGGGATGCTCCTGTGATTGGGATCGACAGCGTTTCACCATGGATGAAGGCTTGTCCAAGGCGGTGCGCGAAGTATTTGTGAGACTTTATAATGAAGACATGATTTACCAGGGCGATTATATCGTTAACTGGTGCCCGCGCTGTCATACCGCCATCTCGGATTTGGAAGTGGAATTCAAGCAGGATAACAGTTTCCTCTGGGATATCCGTTATCCTTTTGCCGACGGCAGCGGAGAAATTATAGTGGCCACAACCCGGCCGGAAACGATGCTGGGTGATACCGCCGTCGCCGTTAATCCCGACGACGACAGATACAGGGACGTAGTGGGCAAATATGTTATTCTCCCCCTGGTAAACAGGAAAATTCCGATCATTGCGGACGAATATGTAACAACCGATTTCGGTTCCGGCGCCGTCAAGATCACACCGGCTTCCGATCCCAACGACTTCGCCATTGCACAGCGTCACAATCTGGAAATAATCTCGGTTATTGACGGTTTGGGCAATATTAATGAG
Organism: Smithella sp.; assembly: GCA_039679325.1. Classification (GTDB taxonomy): domain Bacteria; phylum Desulfobacterota; class Syntrophia; order Syntrophales; family Smithellaceae; genus MVRV01. Next base: position 5,514 of record JBDKVD010000034.1, on the reverse strand, counting down.
CATGGGGGCGTTTATAAAGGGCTGGATCGCTACGAAGCAAGAAAACAAGTGGTCGCCGATCTGGAGAAGGGCGGCTATCTGGTTAAAACCGAGCCTTATACTCACAGCGTCGGCCAGTGCTACCGCTGCAAGACAGACATTGAACCAATGGTTTCCAAACAGTGGTTCGTTAAGATCAAACCGCTGGCCAAGCAAGCCATTGCCGCAGTGGTGAAAGGCAAGACAAAGATAGTTCCCGGTACGTGGGAGGCTACTTATTTTGAGTGGATGAATAATATCCGCGACTGGTGCATCTCGCGCCAACTCTGGTGGGGACACCGTATTCCCGTCTGGTATTGCGGCGATTGCGGCAAAGTGATCGTATCCTTGACCGATCCCGATAAATGCCCTGATTGCAGCGGTGCATCTTTAAGACAGGATGAAGACGTGCTGGATACCTGGTTCAGTTCTTCACTCTGGCCGTTTTCCACACTGGGCTGGCCGGAGAAAACCGAAGCCCTGAAAACATTTTATCCGACTTCACTGCTTGTTACCGGCTTCGATATTCTCTTCTTCTGGGTTGCCCGGATGATGATGATGGGATTATATGTGATGAAAGAGGTGCCCTTTAAAGATGTTTACCTGCATGCCCTGGTGCGCGATGAAAAGGGCGAGAAGATGAGCAAATCCAAGGGCAACAGTATTGATCCGCTGGTGATGATTGATCAATACGGCACCGATGCTTTTCGTTTTACACTGGCGGCATACACCGCTCAGGGGCGCGACGTCCGCATGTCCGCCGAGAGAATTGAAGGATACAAATTTTTTGTCAATAAAATCTGGAATGCCTCTAAACTGACCTTTGCCAATATGGAGGATTATGACGAGAGCAAAACAGCTGTGGTGGAAGATTCGCTCTCTGATAAGTGGATTAAAACCAGGCTCAACCGCGCCATTGAAGAAGTTACGAGCAGTCTGGATAAATATCAATTCAATGATGCCGCCGCCGCTATTTATCACTTTATCTGGCATGAATTCTGTGACTGGTATCTGGAATTGAGCAAGCCCGCGTTCTACGGCAAAGTAAGTCCGGAACAAAGACTCGCCACGCAGCGAACTTTGCATGATGTGTTCAAAAAGATGCTGCTGCTGTTGCATCCGTTCATGCCTTTTGTTACCGAGGAACTCTGGCAGGTGTTAAACAGAAGCGATGAGAAATCGATCATGATCAGTTCTTTCCCGGTTGCCGAGCAGGCCTGGGAAGATGAAGCCGCTGAAAAAGAGATGGAACTGCTGATGAATATTATCACCAGTGTTCGCAATATTCGCGGGGAAATGCAGATATCGCCTTCCCGCAAGCTGGATGTTCTCATTTCCGTTCCCGACGAAAAATTGAAGGGCATCGTCGATGCGGGAAACAACTATATCGTTAATCTGGCTAATCTGGAGAGCATGGCTGTTGAAATAAATCTGGCGGAACCCAAGGGAGTGGCCACCGGCGTGGTCGGGCCATTGCTGGTTTTTGTTCCTCTCACCGGAATTGTCGATTTTGCCGGTGAAAAGGCGCGTCTGGAAAAAGAACTTGCCAAGGTGCAAAAAGATCTGGATAAGAGCGCGCGAAAGCTGGCCAATCGTGATTTTTGTGAAAAGGCCGCCGAAGCAGCCATCAAGAAGGAAGAAGATAAGTTAAAAGAATCCAAGGAACGTCATGCTGCTTTGGAAAAAGCACTAAATAAGCTGAAGGAAATGCAATCCTGACGGCCTTGAAAAGCACCCGGCTATATTATATAATGTCAAAAAAAACAGAGAGGCTACGATGATCTCCCAAAAAATTCGAAAGATCATAGAGGCAGCTTTAATCGAAGATATCGGTACCGGTGATATAACGACCGGCGCCATCGTCAGTCGTGAACTGGCGGGCAAGGCACAAGCGTTGGCCAAGGATGATTTTGTCGTAGCCGGGATTGATCTATTTAAAGAAGTCTTTTTCTGTCTTGATGACCGTACACAATTTAGTTCGCTGGCCGCTGACGGGCAGATGGTTAAAAAGGGAGATGTTGTTGCGGAAATTTCGGGCAGACTGTTTTACATTTTGCAGGCGGAGCGTGTTGCTCTCAATATTTTTCAGCGGATGTGCGGCATTGCTACGCTGACCAGAAAATATGTAGAGGCCATTCAGGGAACAAAGGCGAAAATTCTGGATACCCGCAAGACGATGCCCGGACTGCGCGTTATCGATAAAATGGCTGTCAGCATCGGCGGCGGATTTAATCACCGGATGGGGCTGTATGACGGCGTTCTGATCAAGGATAATCACATTGCCGCCGCCGGGAGTATAACCGCAGCGGTCAAAGCTCAGAGGAACCGCCTGGCGCATACCCTGAAGATTGAAGTGGAAACAAAAAATCTGTCGGAAGTTCAGGAGGCGCTTGATTGCGGTGTTGAGATCATTATGCTGGACAACATGGCTCTGGAGGAAATGAAAAAGGCCGTAGAGCTGATTTCCGGCCGGGCTCTTGTGGAAGCCTCCGGCAACGTCAACCTGCAGAGAGTGGCGGCCATCGCCGCCACCGGAGTAGATTTAATTTCCGTCGGTGAACTAACCCATTCTGTCCGTGCCGCCGATATTTCCCTGCTGATAAAGTAAAAGTATTCCCCCCTCATTTAATGATAGAGGCAAGGACCCGAGTCCCTGCCTCTATTTGTAATGTTTCAGAGAATCCCGAATTCTGTTACTTTTCAGCCGGTATTTCCACAATCCGGGGCGGGAACTCTACGCTCTTTGCCTGGTCTTTCGGTACAAAGGCAAACTGAAACACAGGTTTCAGTTCTGTGGCGGCAACATTGCCCGCAGGTTCCTTGTATCCCCAGCGCCACTGGTCGAGAACGTAAGCATCCGGAGAAGAGAGTTTTCTTGCCGCTTCGGCTTTTGCCTGCTCAAGAGTTTTCAACTTTATGTCGCCGGAAGTCTGTTCCACTTTTCGCCATACCTGGCTTGCGTTCAGCACTCGTCCCTTGTTGTTCATGGCCAGTTTGATCTTGCCGCCCGCGCCGAGCACTTCGACGGGTGTGCCACGTACGTTTATGTGGCGCTGGTAGGTGACAACAACGGCTTTCTGTCCGCGTACAATCTGTTTGTTACTGCCTTCAGCGGGGATGCTGGCCGTCGCCAGACGGGTGATCGTCGGTTTTCCGACTTCCTCATTATGCCATCCCATTTTCTTAACAAAGGCGTCAGCGCGTGATAGATATTCTTTTTCCGGAATTGCCCTTATATCATCGGGTTCCGGCTGCTGCGCCTTCAGCAGTATGCCTCCGCTGGCTGCCTCGATGTTCACAACAGCCTTGCCGCCGGAAAAAGATTCGTCGGTAATGGAAGACTGGGATTTAAAGCGGGCGGATGGTGCTATGGGAACCACACGCAAGCGCGGCAGGGTGACGGGAAGCAGAGTCAAAGGTCTGCGCTGCGACTGCGTGCCTGATGCGTACATAATGTGGTAGTAGCTGCTGCCGGACGTATTGGGCTGGTTTGTAAAAGTTGCATCGGTATAAAGCGGGGTCTTAGTGATGTCTGCTCCACCCTTTGTAATGCACAGAGGCACCACACCCCAATCACTGAATCCCTCAATGAAGCTTTCGGCAACCTCCATGTGGAGGTTGTTATAGTTGCTCCATACACTGTCCACATTTGATTCGTGGCAATATGCGGAAGTGGACATGCCGCAGGCCATCCTGAGGTCGGAAGTCAATACCGGCCCCCAGCGCTCGAATACATTTCTCATGGCTGCAGAATCGGCTGATCCGTCAAAATCCTGCGGACAGGAATAGTGCATGGTTGAGCCGCCGCACGTGGAGTTGGGGCCGTGGGCGAAAACCGCGCACGAGCACTGCCAGTAATAGCGCAGCATACCGCCGTTATTGATATTGGCAAGCAGCATGCTGGACTGCGAAGCATTGTCGCCCAGCGTGTTCCAGAACGTGGGGCAGCCATGACCTGCATAAAAGAACAGCATGGCTCGATCTATACCCGATGCGGCATTATTATCCTCACCTGTTGCAACCCGTGTTTTGTCGTAATAATATTTTGCTGTGTTGGTTGCCCCGGAATGCATGTGACTCTTCGTCCAGCCGGCCGGTGCATGGTTGGGGGCGGTAACTGTTCCGCCCATGTCCGTACCGAACAGGAACTCATTGGCCGTGTCGATGTGCCAGTCGGTATTGCCGTGAGCGGAAATGGCCGAGTTGAGTGGAGGATTACACTTCAATTCAAACTTGGCTTTGTTTGATGCAACAGAATTAGGCGAAAGCACCTTGATCGATTCCCAGCCTTCATAATAACAGAGAGTGGACCCGCCGAGAGTCCAGGTTGTCTGCACCTTCATTGTTCCCGGACGAAGAAAACGGAGAGTTTTGACGATTGTATCTGTTGCCCCGTCGCTTCTCGTGAAAATATAGCGCACTATGCCGGCCCTGTCTGACGTTATTGTTCCGTTAAATTTTATCACGCCGGGACAGTCACCCCGATAAACAACCGGCGAGGCCTTAAGCGATGTTGCCGTGACCATGCACATGGCTGACTGCGCCCATACGACGCAAAAAAGAACAAATATAGCTGCCACTATTTGACTGCGTCTCATTTTTTCCTCTTCCTTTCTTTAATCTCAGAGTTGTAAAAAAACATCATTTTAACTTCACGTCTAATTAATAACGGCGAATAATTCGGCTGCTTTTTTTAATGCGGAGTCTATTTATTCACCTCCTTTCCCGACGTTTCTTCTTCTTTCATTAAGACGTTGATTTCATGCCAGATCAATTCGATGCGGTTTAAGGACATCGACAGGTCTGTATCCAGTTCCACTTTCGCTTTTTTCAGCGTTCCCTGGAGTTCTTCAATCTTTTTTCGACTTTCAGCCGCCGCCATGTTCTTTGCCTTTTCCAGCAGAACAGTCACGCCGTCCAACTCAGTTTTCGCGTTGCCGATATTTTTTGCCACCACGTCCACTTTTGCTTTCAGAATATTTCCCCGGATGACTTCCAGCAATGCCTTATACAAGGTGTTGCGCAATTTTTCCCGCGTCTGGAGCGCTTCTTTTTCCAGTGCTTCTGACTGTTTTTTCAATGCTGCTTCCGTTGCCGCCTTTTGGCCTTTGATTTCTTCAGTCGCGGCGATAAATTTTTTGCCTGTGCTGGTTTCCATTGCCGTCAGTTTTGCACTGAGGGCATTTATCATCTGGATGATTTTCTGCACATCCGCATCCGGAGGAAGCTGTGTTTTTTTTCGTGCTTCTTCTTCCGCCTGGATGAAACTCTCAGCTTTCTGCAGCCTCGCATTCAGATCGTTCATTTCCTTTTTAATGGGAGCAGACTGCTGATCAATCAGCATCGGCAGTCCGAAGAAAGACGCTGCTGCTAAGACCGCGACAACCAAAATTACAGCAATTATTGTTTTCATAAGCGCCCCTTCCGATGATGTTTTGATTGTTTATCTTTTCGTTTTCCCCGCAGGCTTTCTCTTTGTTGCCGGTTACTTTTTTA
>JBDKVD010000033.1:0-21659 GCA_039679325.1 Smithella sp. | reverse complement strand
CGCTATTTGAAAAAGCTCCACTAAATCAACTATTTGAAAATTTCGATTACAAAATATGCGCTGATTTCAAAGAACCTCTTTACAACCAACTAAATTTGTTCGACTATTAACCGGACAGTAATGATTTGATGTATGATGATTATAACAATTAGAGTAAAAATATTTTGACTCTCGCCGATTTATGCGTTGGCCTGTGGCCAATATCATGGTATGTAATTATCTAATATTAAATATGTATTTCATAACACTTCAAATAAATAATCTTAATCTAAATCAATCTGCGTATGCAAGATCAGTGTTTGTGGAAAAATTGAAAATTGGGCCTTGAGCTATCTTAAAAACTGTCGACGAAAAGTCTTCCTATTGCTATTATTAAACAGAATCATGGATCCTGTTTCCATGATCCCGGAGATAAGATTTAAAGAGAGAAAATGCGAACTGGTAAGGAGGAATTAATGATTAAACAAGTAATTCCGTCTGCTGAATTACAAAAAAGACTGGACTGTTTTCAAGAAGTCTTACGCAACAAAGGCATTGATGGAGCCCTTCTCGTACAACGTGTTGACACCATGTATTTTACAGGAACCGCACAAGACCTGCATGTTTACATACCGAACACAGGGAAACCGCTGATTCTTGCCTACCGTTATATGGAGCGCGCTCGGAAGGAATGTCCCTGGGAAATAATACCGCTTGCCGGCATTTCGAAATTGCCTCAGTTCATTGGTGCCGCAGGGCATCCGGTGCCGAAAATATTGGGTCTGGAGTATGATGTCCTGCCGGTGGCGCGTTTTGAACAATACCGGAAAGCGTTTGCCGAAACAAAATTCGTTGATATTTCCTATGCGCTTCGTTTTGTCAGGGCTGTTAAATCGGAATGGGAAATCGCCCAGATCGAAAAGGGTTGCGAGATCTATGTAAAATTGCTGGAGTATGCATCCACCATACTGCGCCCCGGCATGACCGAAATTGAACTGGAAAGTCTTCTCGGGGTTAAGGCCCGCCTGCTCGGGATCGAGCCCATCGTGCGCCTGAGAAGTTTTTGTGGAGAGATTCATTTTGGCGGCGTAACTTCCGGTGCGCGGGCCGCCGTTCCGACTAATTTTGACGGTCCCACCGGCGGCCTGGGCCCTTCCTGGGCCTATCCCATCGGCCCTTCGCACAGCCCGATCCAGGCCGGCGAGCCCATTGTCATGGATTTTGCCCTTGCTTTTAACGGCTACTACGCCGATGTAACACGGATGCTGGTTATCGGAGAATTCTCTGAGAAGTTCCAACGTGCTTATAAAACATCGCTGGAGCTCGAAGAGCGCATCCGCCAGGCGCTTGTTCCTGGTAGAACCGCCGGCGAGGTCTATAATGAAATCCTTGCCTGGGTGCAAAAAGAAACTCCTTTTGCTGAAAACTTCATGGGATTCGGCTCTGCCCAGGTACGTTTCGTGGGACACGGTATCGGTTTGGAGCTTGATGAACTCCCCATTATTTGCCGGGGCGCCAGGGAGGTTCTGCAGCCGGGCATGGTCATCGCTGTCGAGCCGAAGTTTTTCTTCCCCGGGGAAGGAGTGATCGGGGTGGAAGACGACCTGGTCATTGAAGGTGAAAAAGGAGGCCGCTACCTTTCTTCGTCATCCCGGGAAGTAGTAAGGATTACTCCATGACATATAATATTTACAACTGTGTCCCGCTAATACGTTATAAATCAGTAATTGCGTGATTGACATATCAGGTGTTTTCTTGTATACGATGACCATGAAGAGGGTCGCTATTTTCTGCGAACCGCAACAAACGTAATAATTTTTTACCGTTGTCGCTTCAGCATAACGGAACACGGTGCAAGACCGTGGCGGACCCGCCGCTGTAATCGGGGACGGGGGTTGCAATGAAGTGTTCAGCCACTGTCAGGATACATCCTGATGGGAAGGCGGCAGCCCGCCGGTAGATCCGAAAGCCAGAAGACGTGCTGATGTTTTGACATTATGGAATCCGATGGTAAAGGGTTTCTGTGGATGATTAATTATCATCCATGGGAACCCTTTTTTTTATGGAATTTACTTTGGAGAGGACTCATGAAGGCTGTAGTAGTTGAGGAAATAGGATCTTTTGAGATTCAGGAAAGGGACATTCCTGTTCCCGGTAAGGGTGAGGTTTTGCTGCGTGTAACGGTTACCGGTGTTTGCCGGACGGATTTGAAATTAATCCGCGTCGGGCATCGTGATCTTATTCTTCCCCGTATTCCCGGTGAAGAAGTTGTGGGCAGGATATGTCAGTTAGGCGAGGATGTTAATAATTATTCCTTAAATCAACGTGTTTACGTTTATCCGGGCACGAGCTGCGGCGAGTGTGCGCAATGCCGGGCCGGTGCCGGGAATTTATGTCGGGACATGAGAATCATGGGATTCCATCGTGACGGCGGTTTTGCCGAATATGTCCTGGCACCTGCAAAAAGTCTGATCGCTCTGCCGGATAACATTGGCGATGACGAGGCCGTTTTTGCCGAGCCGCTATCCTGCTGCCTTAATGGCCTCGAACAGGCAAACCTCAAAGAGGGTGAAACCATTGGAATATGGGGGGCGGGGCCGGCAGGAACACTGCTTGCTCGAGCTTCCTCTGCTTTAACGGCGACACCTTTTGTTATTGAACCCGATGAAAATCGCCGTCCTGCTCAGAACGGATATTCCCAGCCGCCGGATATGAAATTTGATGTATGTATTGTCGCCGTTGGCTCCAATGACGCTTACAGCGAGGCTCTTTCTCACCTCAATCCCCGGGGAAGACTGGTAGTCTTCTCGGGACTTTCGCCCGATAGAGCCGGGATGGTGGTCGATTTCAATCAACTCCATTATTACGAGCAGAGCGTCACCGGTTCTTACGGCTGTGCTTATCGCCATGGCGCACTCGCTCTGGAATATATAAGCAGCGGCAAAGTCAAGGTCAAGGATCTGGTTTCGCACAAGCTTCCTCTGGAGGAACTTGATTTCGCCCTGGATCTGGTGGAAAAGCGTAAGTGTATGAAAATACATCTTTATCCTTAAAACTAATTAAATAAAACGTTGATGATAACATTAAGCTAAAATCATTTACATTCAGGAGAAAACAATGGATGCTGTAAAAATAATGAATTTCGGATCGAAGATTCAGAGTCTGATTGATGGTAAAAATTTATTGAGAAATGAAACATACGAAATGTTTAAGGAAATCCTCTTAAATGAACAGCCTGACCTGCAACAGGGGGCATTTCTCGCCGCTCTGGTTGCCAAGGGTGAAACCGTTGAAGAGATAGCCGGAGCCTGGGCCGCAATCGATGAGATCGACACTGTCCATGTTAGTCCTGACGTACAGGGAGGAATATTTGAGAATTCCGGAACGGGGATGGATGCGTTGAAAACATTTAATGTCAGCAGCGCAGCGGCGATTGTTGCCGCCGCCGGTGGTGTCACGATGGCGCGCCACGGGGCGCGGGCTATTACCTCTCGTTGCGGGACCGTGGATATTATGGAAACTGTGGGCATTGATGTTGACTGTGATGTAAGTGTTGTGGAAAAGAGCATCAAAGAGGCTCAGATAGGCCTTTTCAACGGTATGAGTCCAAAGGTTCATCCGGGAGCCCTGGGCAGAATTCTCAGCCAGATACGTTTCGGTTCAACATTAAATATTGCCGCTTCCCTTGCCAATCCCTGCAGGCCGACATTAGGACTGAGGGGTGTATACACGGAAAAACTGTTGCCCATAGCCTCCGAGGTCATGCAGAACATCGGCTATGAAAGGGGCATGGTCGTGCATGGAAAAGATTCGATTTCCGGGTATGGCATGGATGAGTTGTCCATATCGGGCGAAACGAAAATATTTGAATTTAAAGGCAATAACCGTCAGGAATACACTGTTTTTCCCGAAGATCTTGGTTTGCAGCGCAAGCCCTTTGAGGAAATAGCCTCTATGGGCGATCCCTCGAAAGAGGCCTTGCGTTTTATGCAGGTGCTCTCCGGCAAAGGACATCGGGCATGTATTGATTTTACCTGCTTGAATGCGGGGGCTATTCTGTATACGGCAGGAAAATGCGACAGTCTGAAAAAAGGTGTGGAGTTGAGCCGGGAAATAATTGAAGATAATCGCGCCGTGGAAAAGCTCAGGCAGTGGGCGGCTGTTCAGGATTCACAAGCCGCCACCGGGATGCAAAGGTTTGAATCGCTGCTGGCAAGAGCATAAATTATGAAGTTGCGGCCTGTTGTCCAGATATGAACAGGCCGCAACTTAACTTGATTATTTTTCCATCTTCTCCGCTGAAAGCTTTTTGAGCAGCCAGGCCATGTTCTCGCCGAGAGTTTTCATCGTCTGAATACCCTCTTCATCTTTCAATACGTCGCCGGGATCACGGCCGATGCCGATGCTCCAGTAGCTGGAGCCTGGCATGACCATCTGCATGTAATGAAGAAACAGGTTCATGGAGTTGAAGGCGGAAATGGCTCCCGCCCTTCTTACGGCAGCAACCGAAGCTCCCACTTTTCTCTTGAACATATAATCGTTGGCGCGGGCAACCAGGCCGCAGCGCTCGATAAATGCCCGCATGCCGGCGGAAGCATCTGAAAAGTACGTAGGTGAACCCAAAAGTATGCCGTCGGCGCCTTCCATTTTTCCAATGAGGTCGTTTAAGATATCTTTTTTGACTGAACAGCGGCGATCCATGTTCTGGAAGCATTTATAACAGGCCCTGCAGCCGGCTATTTGTTTTCCCGCCAATTGAATTAATTCGGTTTGGATGCCTTCTTTCTTCAATTCGTCTAAAACGAGATTGAGCAGGATTGCCGTGTTTCCATCTTTTCTCGCGCTGCTGTTTAATGCCACTACATTCATGATTTTCCTCCTTATTCCATTATTAAATCAGATGAAATCATTCAACGTCGATTATAAATTGCAGTTTTAATGTGTAATTGCGCCACATGATGCAAGTAAAAAATAGGAGAAGCGCAGGTTGCTGTCAAGATAAATCAATGATCTACTGCCAGAAATTTCTTGACAAATCGACCAAGTTGAATAAGATTTCACAAACTGTAACATTCATAAAGTTCTAAGTTTATGAACGCAGTATTTTTTGCATGAGCGGGCGTAATTCAGCGGTAGAATGTCAGCTTCCCAAGCTGGACGTCGCCGGTTCGAGTCCGGTCGCCCGCTCCAGTTTTTAAAGCCCAGCCAAGTCTTGGTTGCAGTATTTTTTTTCTTGCATTGCAGATTTAAGTATGCTAGCTAATTAATAAACCATTGCTTTCTGTGTAAATTCGAGTGGGCTTTTGCCCACTTTTTTTTTCTGAGTCATTATGTTTGACGATTTAAAGGAAAAAGTAAGACTGCTTGCCGAGCCGGTTGTTGCGGCGGAAGGCATGGAATTGATCCATGTCGAATGCCTCAAAATGCATAACCGCTGGATTGTCAGGCTTTTCCTGGACAAGGAAGGCGGGGTTACGCTTGATGACTGTTCTGTTGTCAGCAATCAAGTTGGCGATATTTTTGATATCAATGATCTTATTGACGGACCGTATACTCTGGAAGTATCTTCCCCCGGTTTTGACAGACCAATATCGCGCGATCAGGATTTCCTGGATTACAGGGGATCTCAAGTAAATGTTAAAACAAGTTCCAAAATTGACGGGATTAAAAACTTTAAGGGTCATCTGGTTGATTTTATAGAAGAAGACGGTCAAAAAATAATTCTTATGGAAGTTTCCGGGAAAAATTACCGGATTCCCAAAGCGGAAATTATCAAAGCTAATCTGGCCGATATCTGAAAATAACAGTGTAACGGATTTGTGGAATGAATGTCGGCAGGCTTGGTTTTGTGTATATAGGTGAAAAAAGAGGGAGGAATTTGTAAATGTTTCCAGAACTTAAACGTCTGATAGAACAGATGGGTAAGGACAGGGGTATAGATAAGCAGATTATTACCGAGGCCCTTGAAGCGGCAATGCTCACCGCTGCCCGCAAAAAGTTGGGGCAACATGTCGATATCGAGGTACATTATAACGATGAGGTCGGAGAAATTGAAGTGTTTCAATTCAAGACCGTTGTCGATAAAGTGCTTGATCCCGAGATGCAAATCTCCAAAGAAGAAGCACAAAAAACACTTGATGAAGACGCACAGCCCGGCGACAGTTTGGGAATGAAGATGGATACGACCTCTTTTGGCCGCATTGCAGTGCAGATGGCTAAGCAAATTATCATTCAACGGGTTAAAGACGCGGAACGTGATAATATATATGACGAATATAAAGACAGAAAAGGCGAATTGGTTAATGGCTTTGTACAGAGGTTTGAAGGCGGCAGCATTATAGTGAATCTGGGGCGTGCGGAGGGTGTCCTGCCTCTCGCGGAACAGATTCATCGCGAAACATATAAACGCGGCGAAAGAATACGTTCTTATATTGTTGATGTAAAAAAGAATGCCAAAGGATCGCAGATTCTTTTATCGCGCACCCATCCATCTTTCCTGAGGGCTCTTTTTGAAGTCGAAGTTCCGGAAATATCCGAAGGTTTGATTGATATTATCAGCGTAGTCAGAGAACCGGGAAAACGCGGGAAAATTGCGGTCAAAGCCAAAGACAAAGATATTGATCCGGTTGGTGCCTGCGTAGGCATGAGAGGTTCCCGTGTGCAGAGTGTCGTTCAGGAATTGCACGGGGAAAAAATTGATATTATTCCCTACACGGAAGACGCTGCCAAATATGTAAGCAGTGCTTTATCTCCCGCCAAGGTCAGTCGTGTGTTTATTGATGAGGAAAACCGGACAATGACGGTGATCGTGCCTGATGATCAGCTTTCTCTGGCTATAGGTAAGAACGGGCAGAATGTTCGTCTGGCCGTTAAGCTGACCGGATGGAAAATCGATATGAAAAGTGAAACAATGGCTTCTGCCAAAGAGGAAGAAGGCTATAAGGCCCTGGAGGTAATTCCGGGTATTGAGCCGGCAATGGCTGAAAGTGTTTTCAATAAAGGAATTAAAAGCATTGCCATGCTGGCCGCCACTGAACCGGAGGTATTGTCATCTATTCCGGGTATTAGCGAAACCACGGCGAAACAGTGGATTGAGGACGCCGGTAAAATTTTAGACAAAGAGCTAAGTAGCGGTAGTGTGTAAATAAGTTTTGATACCAAGCTGCATTCAAAGCATCAGCTTCGGCAAGGAGGAGGCTCCGCAGGCGTATTATTGATACGATGAGGAAGCCGCCGACCTCGGCTTGCGCCGGGGCAGGCTGTGCCAACAAAGTTAGGCAAAGAATGCAACTTGGCATGAGTATGGAGAAAATTAATTTAGGGAGTTTCGTGCATGCCTAAAAAGCGAGTTTATGAGTTGGCCAAAGAACTGGGTCTGGAAAATAAAGATCTGATAACGGATCTGGAAAAGATCGGCATTTCAGTCAAATCTCATTCCAGTTCGTTAGAAGATGATGAGGTGGAGAGAATAAAAAGCGAATTACTCGCAAAAGAGCCGAAGCAAGTTGTAGAGGAAAGAATAAAATCCACAGTTATTCGCCGCCGTGTCGTTCGCACTCCTTTGGATGAAACTCAAGCAGTGGAAGAAACAGGAATAAAAACAGAGCCAATGGCTGAGCCGCAGATAGAAGTAGAAGTAAAGGCGGAGCGGGAGGAGAAAAAAGAATTGCCTCCGGCAGTAACTTTGCCTGAAAAAGCTGCTGAAGAAGAGGTAATTGCTGTTCAGCCCGAGATCAAACCGGAGTCCAAAGCGGAGCCCACACCCGAGCCTACGCCGGAACAAGAAAAGCCGGTTATAGAAGTAACAGAGGAGAAGGCTGCTGAAGTTAAGGTGGAAACTGAAGTTGAAGCACCGGTAACAGAGAAGCCCAAACCCCAGATTATTCCTGTTCGTCCACCGGTAATGGTCAGGCACAAAATTACGAAGGCAGAGCCGAAAAAAGAAATTCCAACGAAAGCACCTGAAAAGGCCGGTGCTGCTCCTGCGGAAAAACAAGCGAAGAGAGAATTCGAAAAACCTAAGAAAAAAGGTAAAGCGCCGGTAGAGGTGCTTATTGAAGAAGATAAAGATGCGCCGCGTCGCAAAGTTTTAGAGAAGAAAATTGAAAAGAAATTGCGCAGGCAGGATGATGACAGGGAAGTAGTTTTTACCAAATGGCGGGCTGAGAAAGAAGGCGCGCCCGTTAAAATGAAGAAAACGGAAATTACCGTACCCAAGGCAATTAAACGACGCGTTAAGATTGGAGAAACGATTTCTGTCGGTGATTTGGCCAAGAGAATGGGGGTCAAGGCCAGCGAAGTAATAAACAAATTGATGTCAATGAGCGTCATGGCTACAATCAACCAGTCCATTGATTATGATATTGCGACACTGATTGCCGGTGAATTCAATTTCCAGGTCGAACAGGTCGAAGCCGAATTTGAAGAAGCCGTTTTGAGTACCCAGATACTGCCGGAAAATCTCAAGCCTCGTGCTCCCGTTGTGACAATTATGGGACATGTTGATCATGGGAAAACGTCTCTGCTGGATGCTATTCGTCAGACAAATGTCATCGCCGGTGAAGCAGGGGGCATTACACAGGCCATAGGCGCTTATCTTGTCAATATAAATAACCGTGATATAGTTTTTCTGGATACACCGGGTCATGAAGCCTTTACCGCCATGCGTGCCCGCGGAGCGCAGGTAACGGATATAGTTGTTCTTGTGGTTGCCGCCGACGACGGTGTGATGGGACAGACGGTGGAAGCTATCAATCATTCCAAGGTTGCCGGAGTTCCCATTATTGTCGCCATCAATAAGGTTGATAAGCCGGGCGCAGATCCGGAAAAGATCAAGCAGACTTTAACTGAATATGGTCTGGTGTCCGAACAATGGGGTGGCGATACCATCTTCTGTGAAGTTTCCGCCAAAAAGAAGATCGGGATCGAGAATCTGCTGGAGATGATCTTGTTGCAGGCCGACGTCTTAGAGCTTAAAGCCGATCCGGATCGTTCCGCCCTGGGGGTTATTATCGAAGCTAAACTGGATCGTGGCCGCGGTCCCGTTGCTACTGTTCTGATTCAACAGGGCACTCTGCGTGAAGGAGATGCCTTTGTATCCAAAACGGAATCAGGGCGTGTCCGGGCAATGAATAATGATCAGGGAAAACGTGTGAAAGAAGCAAGACCTTCCACACCGGTGGAAGTTATCGGTTTTTCCAGTGTTCCCCAGACGGGTGCGGAATTTTTCGTCGTTGAGGACGAAAAGAAGGCGCGCAATATCGCGGACTTCTGGTTGAGAAAAACAAGGGAAAAAGAACTTTCCGCTTCTTCCAAGATTACATTGGAACAGTTGTATGAAAAGATAAAAGAAGGTGTGAAAGATTTCAATGTCATCATTAAAGGCGACGTGCAGGGTTCGATCGAAGCTATTTCCGATGCTTTGCACAAGCTTTCCACGGAAGATGTCCGCATAAAACTCATTCATAGCTCCGCCGGCGCCATCAGTGAAACAGACGTTATGCTGGCTTCCGCTTCCAATGCTATTATTATCGGATTCAATGTTCGTCCGGATGCGCGCGTGGTTGAAATCGCCCAGCAGGAAGGCGTCGAAATTAAACTTTACGACATTATTTATAATGTGATTGCTGATGTACGAGCGGCAATGGAAGGGCTTCTGGAGCCGGAATACAAGGAAGTTGTTCTGGGGCGTGCCGAAGTACGTGAAACTTTTAAAGTACCCAAAGTGGGCACTATTGCCGGTTGCTATGTGACTGACGGCAAAATCACCCGTACCGCCGGCCTGAAGCTGGTCCGTGACAGCGTGGTGGTTTTCGATGGTAAAATAATGTCGCTGAAGCGTTTTAAAGACGATGCCAAAGAAGTACAAACAGGTTTCGAATGCGGTATCGGCATCGAAGGTTTTAACGATATTCATGTCGGCGATATCATTGAAGCTTATACCACCGAAAAACTGGAACGCAAATTATAGCGCTATATCGGGTAACATTATTATGGTCATTGGTTACGGAATAATTCAGTTGCGAGTTCCGGAGTCCGGCTCTTTGAAAGAAAAAAGAAGTGTTTTGAATAAAATAATAAAGCGCACACAAAATGAGTTTAACGTTTCCATTGCGGAAATCGGTGATCTGGACAACCATAATTTGGCAAAAATCGGCTTCGCGTTTGTCGGTAATGACTCCCGTTTTATTAACGGCAAAGTAGATCATCTGCTGGTGTTTGTTGATAATCTGCGAGCCGCTGAAGTATTAAACAGTACTATTGAAATTATGGTCGTCTCCGATTTTGTCCAAGAGATGAACTGGGAAGCAGGGAAGTACGATGAACTTTAAAAGAGCAGACAGGGTGGCCGAGCTGATTATGGTCGAAATGTCTGACATAATATTTAAACAGGTTAAGGATCCGCGGGTGCATGCCATAACCATTACATCGGTGAAAGTAAGCGATGATCTGCGGAATGCCAAAATTTACTTTGTGGAAATGGGAAAAGATGAATGTTCGCCGGAAGTCAAGGCCGGTTTGGCCAAGGCCGCCAGTTTTGTCCGCAGGGAATTAGGCAAAAGATTGCAGTTGCGTTTTATTCCCGAAATTATGTTTGTTCATGATAAATCATTTGGCTACGGCAACCGGATAGAAAAACTACTGGCGGAGATTGCCCAGCAGGAAAAAATTAATGATTAAAGAAATTATTGAAGCAATAACTGAAGGGCAGAGCTTTCTTGTGACGTCCCATGTCCGGTTGGATGGAGATGCGTTGGGTTCGGAATTAGCCGTTTATCTTATGCTCCAAGATATGGGAAAAAAGGTTGTTGTATATAATCAGGACGCTATGCCGGTCCATTACCGGTTCTTGCCGGCATCGGAAAACATTGTTCAGGAACCAGGCGCCATGGAGCAATATGACACGGCTTTTATACTGGATTGCAGTGAATTGGAGCGTGTTGGCGAACGGGCGGAATCAATCGGTAAAATAAAAAAATTGATTAATATTGATCATCACATTTCCAATGACGGCTTTTGCGACTTAAAATTAATTGATGCCCGGGCCAGTTCAACAGGCGAATTAATATTCCGTCTGATGCAGGAAATGGGGTTCAAGTTAACGAAAGATATTTGTACTAATTTATATGCGGCGATACTGACGGATACCGGTGGATTCCGTTATTCCAAGACTCGCCGTGATGCTCTCTGGGCGGCGGGGATATTGGTGGAAAATGGTGCTGATCCCCAGTGGATTTCGGAAA
Organism: Smithella sp.; assembly: GCA_039679325.1. GTDB lineage: Bacteria > Desulfobacterota > Syntrophia > Syntrophales > Smithellaceae > MVRV01. Next base: position 10,437 of record JBDKVD010000033.1, on the reverse strand, counting down.
ATATTTATGAAAGCGACCCTCCGTCCAAGTTGAAGTTGCGGGCCCGGGCGCTGGAGACGCTTTCTTTGGATATGAAAAGCAAAGTGGGGTCGCTTACCGTGACCAAAGAAATGCTGCAGGAAACAGGAGCATCAATGGACTACACGGAGGGCTTTGTTGATATCCCCCGTGCCGTGCAGGGAATTGAAATTGCAGCACTTTATACTCAAATGAACGGCAATGGTTTTAAGATCAGCCTGCGGTCCAAAGGTAAAGTCAACGTGGAAAAGATAGCAAAAAAATTTGGCGGTGGTGGACACATTAATGCTGCCGCCTGCCGGATTGAAGGTGATATCGATTCAGTTAAGTCCAAGATTATGGAAGCAATTGAGGAATTATAGCTGTATATGAATGGTGTCGTTGTCATCGACAAACCGGCAGGTTTTACATCACACGATGTTGTCAGCCAGGTAAAAAAGATGTTAGGTGCTAAAAAAGCCGGCCATACGGGTACGCTTGATCCCATGGCGACAGGAGTGCTTCCCGTATGTCTAAATGAAGCGACAAAACTGGCCGGATTTTTATCGGATGATAATAAAGAGTATCTGGCGACAATGCTGCTTGGTGTAAAAACGGATACGCTTGATACGGAAGGAAAAATTGTCGGCCAGTCCGATAATGTGGTATCTGATCACGAGATTGAAACAACGTTAGGCCGGATGGTGGGGAAAATTAAACAAATACCCCCGGCGTTTTCGGCGGTTAAATATTGCGGAGATCCTTTGTACAAATGGGCGCGCAAAGGTGTTATGATAGAAGCGGCGCCGCGGGAAGTGGAAATCCGGCATATTTTCATAAAAGATATTTCTTACCCCCGGGTAACTTTTCAGGTGGCCTGTTCTAAAGGTACATACATCAGATCTTTATGCGCCGATGTGGGGGAGTTGCTGGGTTGTGGAGCATGCTTAAGCGGTCTGCGCCGAATTCGCAGCGGTTTTTTTGCTGAAGACATGGCTGTTGCGCTGACAAGTGGTTCTCCCGCGGAAAAGAAAGCAGAGCTTTTGGACAAGATGCTGCCGATGACGAAGCTGTTGCCTTTGGTTACGGCAATAGAAGTAGAAGACGCATTTGCTAATAAGCTGCGTGACGGATTGCAGCCCTCGGTGGAAACAATGAGGACTCATGCTCTGCCTTTTCTTGAGGCGGGAGACATGATAAAGTTCGTTAATCGTCAGGGGTATCTTGTTGCCATAGCGGAAATGGTGACGCCGGTGAGTAATTTTTTTAAAATTGACGAAAAATGTCAAGCGGCCAGGATTGTTCGTGTTTTCAACAATATTCAGAACTGATGGATAAAATTTAGATAACAAGGAACTAATTAATTAGGAGGAAAAAAGCGTGTTAACTACGGAAAAAAGAACAGCAATAATTGGAGAATATCGGCTTCATGAAAAAGATACGGGATCTCCGGAGGTACAGATTGCACTGCTCAGCGCCAGAATTGAATATCTGACCGAACATTTTAAGTCGCATAAAAAAGATCATCATTCTCGCCGTGGTCTTTTGAAGCTCGTTGGACAGAGAAGAAGGCTTCTCAATTATGTTAAAGATAATGATATTGAACGCTACAGAAATGTAGTTAAACGTCTGGGACTCAGGAAGTAAAAAATATTTAAGGGCGGAAGGCAATAGTTGATCCGATTGACCACGGCAGTTGCTCTGCTGGGAACAGTCGGCTATTGCATTTCGCCCTTAAGTTTCTGATTGTCTCCGACATGTAAAAAAACGGAGGAAAATTAAATGAGTAATATATTTAGCGCGGATTTTGCCGGACGCAATATTTCGCTGAAAACGGATTATGTTGCCGGTCAGGCTGATGGTTCAGTACTGGTTTACTATGGCGAAACAGTTGTTCTGGTTACCGCGGTTTCTTTAAAAGGAGTCAGAGCAGGAATAGATTTCCTGCCTCTAACCGTTGACTACCAGGAAATGACTTTTGCCGCTGGAAAGATTCCGGGAGGATTTTTCAAAAGGGAAGGGCGTCTCAATGAGCGTGAAGTATTAATATCACGTATAATAGACAGATCAATCCGTCCCTTATTTCCCAAGGGATACTACAGTGAAACTCAACTGGTGGCCACGGTTCTTTCCGTGGATGATGAAAACGATCCCGAAGTTGCAGCTATGCTGGGAGCATCGGCGGCTCTGGAAATGTCCAATATCCCGTTTAAGGGACCGGTTGCCGGCGTGCGTATAGGAAGGATCAACGGCGAACTTGTCTGCAACGCTTCTCCCGAGAATATGCTGACAAGCGAGTTGAATATTTTTATGGTCGGCAGAAAAATTACCCCCGGCAAAGAAGGACGCGATTACGATGTCGAGCTGGTTATGCTGGAAGGTGATGCCCAGGAAGTAGATGAAGATGTTATTGTTGATGCCATTAAGTTCGGGTTGGAAGCAATTCGTCCGGTTATTGATCTGCAGGATAAAATGCGTCAGGCCGTGGGCAGAGAAAAAAGAACTGTAGAGGAGATTGCGGCTGATGAAGAGCTTACGGCAAAGGTGAGAGCCGCAGCTATAGCCGGTCTTGAGGAAGGCTACAGTATGCCCCGCAAACTGGAGCGCTACGGCAAGCTTGATGAAGTACGGGAGAAAGTTATTAAGGAGATCGGCGGCGATGATCCTGCTGTAAGCAAGAAAGTTGCAGGAATTATTGAAGAAATAGAACGGCGCATCCTGCGCGACATGATTATCAGGGATAAAAAGAGAATCGACGGCAGAACATCGACCGACATCCGGCCGATCAGTTCGGAGGTAGGAATTTTGCCCCGTGTCCACGGCTCGGCATTGTTTAACCGCGGCGAGACGCAGGCATTGGTCGCTGTAACTCTGGGAACTTCCTCCGATGAACAGCGGCTGGATTATGTCATTGGTGAGGAAAGACGGTCATTTATGCTTCATTATAATTTCCCGCCCTATAGTGTAGGTGAGGCTAAACCACTGCGCAGTCCGGGCAGAAGAGAAATAGGCCATGGGGCGCTGGCGCGAAAAGCATTAGTTCCTGTTTTGCCTTCGACAGAGGCTTTTCCCTATACGATCAGGATTGTTTCCGAAATACTTTCTTCTAATGGTTCGTCTTCCATGGCGACTGTTTGCGGCGGGACCTTGTCCCTGATGGACGCAGGAGTGCCGGTTAAAGATATTGTGGCGGGTATCGCCATGGGGCTTTTAAAAGAAGGTGAAGATGTAGTTATTTTATCGGATATTCTGGGTGATGAAGATCATGCCGGCGACATGGATTTCAAAGTATGCGGTACGGAAAAAGGCGTTACCGCCATGCAAATGGACATTAAAATAGATAGACTGTCCGAAGATATTCTCCGTAAGGCTTTGGCCCAGGCCAGAGACGGCCGGGTGCATATTATCGGTAAGCTTCGCGAGACGTTGTCTGCCCCCCGTTCTGACATTTCGATTTATGCGCCCCGCATTACCACTGTTAAAGTGAAAGAGGACCAGGTACGAACTGTTATTGGAGCAGGCGGAAAAAATATTCGTCAGATTATCAGTGAGACCGGCGTTACCATTGACGTCGAAGATGACGGCACCGTAACGATTGCCTCCAGTGATGCTGAAGCGGCGGCCCGCGCGGTAGCGATGGTGAAATGGCTTACTGAAGAAGCGGAAGTCGGGAAAATTTACCGCGGCACTGTGAAGAAAATAGTCGATTTTGGAGCCTTTGTTGAAATTTTACCGGGAACGGAAGGACTATTGCACATTTCACAGATAGCGAAAGAAAGAGTAAACAAAGTCACCGATGTCCTCAAAGAAGGCGATGAAGTTATGGTCAAGGTGCTGGAAGTGGACAAGTCGGGCAAAATCCGCCTTAGCCGGAAAGAGGCAATGGCTGCTGAAGGGCAATAAGGTAAACCCAAAATATTCTGATCTGGAAAATGAATGGGTAAAATAAATGTCTGTATTCAAAGAATTGCCGGTAATGAGGATATACCACTGCCTCAATACATGACTTCTCAGGCGGCCGGCATGGATATTTTTGCGGCAGTGGTTCAAGAAGAAGTTATTTTACCGGGAGGAAGGAAAAAAATACCAACGGGAATTGCCGTTGCTTTGCCCGATGGTTTTGAAGCACAGATAAGACCGCGCAGCGGACTCGCAATTAATGAGGGAATTACGCTGCTGAATTCACCGGGCACTATTGATGCGGATTATCGCGGAGAAATTGCCTTGATAGTGATTAATCACGGAGATAAACCTTTTTTGATTCGTCGGGGTATGCGCCTGGCTCAGATGGTAATCCAAAAGGTCTATCAGGTGGAATGGGTGGAGGCTGAAGAACTGCGCGCCACGGCAAGAGGAGCGGGTGGCTTCGGCCACACATAACACCATTTTTACATCAAGGTGCTATCTTTGTTGGCCCTTCGGCAGGCTCAGGACAGGCTTATAATTGAGTCAGTCATGTTGTGCTTGCCGAACCACGCCTTGCCGCTTCCTCCTTGCCGCAGCGAGATCATCCTTGATTTAGAAATGGTATAATTTCTCTTATGTTTTGCAATTGAGATTAAACGGTGGTATGGAAAACGTACAAAATATATTTCCTGATTTTTCATAATTATGAAAAAATATAAAGTTAAAAAGACATTCCAAGAAATCAACGAAAAGATCAAAAATGGCGAGGCTGTTGTCGTCACTGCCGAAGAGATGATCGACATTGTGGAAAGAAACGGAGCAGTTGAAGCCGCCCGTAAGATAGACGTTGTCACTACAGGTACTTTCAGTCCCATGTGTTCATCGGGGGCGTTTCTGAATTTCGGTCACACTTCTCCAAAAATCCGGGCCTCGAAGGTATGGTTGAATGATGTTCCCGCCTATGGCGGTATTGCTGCCGTCGATTGCTTTATAGGCGCCACCGAGGTTGTCGAGGGCGATCCTCTCAACAGCGTTTATCCCGGAGAATTTAATTACGGCGGTGGTCATGTCATTGAAGATCTTATATCAGGTAATGTTATCAAACTGCGGGCCGAAGGATATGGTACTGACTGTTATCCGGCGAGAAAATTCGAAAAAAATATTACGATAAATGACTTGCGCGATGCTATTTTATTCAATCCCCGGAATGCTTATCAAAACTACAATTGTGCCGTAAATTTGTCGGACACAACGATTTATACATATATGGGAATGTTGCGGCCGCGAATGGCTAATGCCAATTATGCGACTTCGGGGCAATTGAGTCCATTATTTAATGACCCTTATTATCGAACTATCGGCATTGGCACGCGAATATTTTTAGGCGGGGCACAGGGTTTTGTTGCCTGGCCGGGCACACAGCATAATCCCGATGTCCTGCGCGGTACCAATGGCGTTCCCAAAGAAGGAGCCGGCACCCTCGCCGTAATAGGCAATTTAAAGGAAATGACGCCGGAGTGGCTGGCTGCGGCCAGTATTCTTGGCTATGGAGTCTCTTTATACGTTGGCATTGGTATTCCGATTCCCATTTTAAATGAGGAAATGGCGCGTTTTACGGCAGTCAAAGACGAAGATATCTATACCCAGATTTATGATTACAGCATGGATTATCCTAAAGGGGTGTCAAAATCTCTTGCTGAAGTCAGTTATAAAGATCTGCGCAGCGGAACGATTATAATTGATGGAAAAAAAGTAATTACCGCACCCCTTTCCAGTTATTACAAGGCAAGGCTGATAGCCAATACGTTAAAAGAATGGATAGAAAGCGGCAAATTTCTTTTGGGTGAACCACAACAAATTTTACCTTCCGTAGAAATTTAATTACCGTAAAAATTCCCAACTGATAAAAAATGATATTTTAGCTAATAGAGTCGGATATAATATTATACCGCTTTCTTCACTGTATCTATTATATTAATTCTGCTTGTAATGTAACTAATTTGAACTTCGGTAACATCCAAATTACAGTAGTCAGCTCCAAGGCTTCTAGCTGATAGACAAATAGACATTTTGCGAATTGCCTGATTTGCTTTTCTGAAAGTGCTATAGGATTAATTAACATTGATAAAAAATAAACTATTGTTATATATTTCCCCTTGACTTTTGTTTTTGTCTGGTGTTGTTATTAGCAGCAAATTAGGTAAATCTTTAAAGTATCAGAGAAAATATACAAAAAAATAGAATAGAATATTTTAGGAAAAAAAATATCCTAAGTTTTTAGAGTTGTCAGGAAGAGATGCAGGGACTTCGCAAACAATAGCCTAAAAGGAAAAAAGTGTGCCAACTAGGAAAACTGTAATTAAAATTCACAAAGGTGCGGCACAAAAAATATAATGAAGTTTTTGAAAATGCAACCGATATATAACACCAGGGAGATTGCTTACAGATGAAAGTAGGCAGATATTTGCTTGGCTTTTTGTTTTTAATGGCACTTTTAATAACATTCGGCAACAGGGGATTGGTAGATAATTATTTAATGAATAAAAAACTGGTGCAGCTTAAGTTGATAAATAATGGCGTGGCTGCAGAGAACAATGATTTAAAAAAGAAAATTGTTTTATTGCGCAGTGACTTAGTTTACATCGAATCTGTAGCACGTAAAGAGTTAGGCATGGTTAAAAAGGGAGACATAGTTTATCGGCTTTCCAAATAACTTGGGGGCAAATTTCCGGAAAGACATACCTGGTGGTGTTTTAATGTTAGATTTAAAATCTTTAATATCAGACTTAAAATTATTTTCCGGTTCAAAAAAGATTGTTGGCTTAGATATCGGTTCCAATTCCATAAAATTAGCTGAGGTGATCAGCACCAACAAAGGCTACGTGCTCAATCAATTTTTGCAGGTTCCTCTTCCTAAAGGAATAATAGTGGAAGGGGTTTTAGTTGATACCCACGCATTATCTTCGAGACTCAAAGAACTTTTCAAAAAATCAGGCTTGCGTGGCAGGGGTATAGCCACATCTCTTTCCGGAAATTCAGTAATTGTTAAAAAAGTTACGTTTGCTCAAATGGAGGAATCCGAATTACGTGATCTAATCCGGGATGAAGGTGGCAAGTATTTGCCATTTGATAATATGGATGACGTTAATTACGACTTTCAAATTTTGGGGGATAATGAATTTAATCCCAGCCAAATGGACGTCATTATCGTTGCCGCCAAGAAAGATATCGTGAATAATTATCTTGATGCGCTGTTAGACGCCGGACTCAATGTAATGATCATGGATGTAGATTCCTTCGCTTTAGAAACTATGTATGAGGTGAACTACAAGTATGACAATGACGAAATAGTTGTCATTGTCAATATTGGAGCAAGTATCACCAACATTAATGTTATTAAAGGCGGAATGTCGATTTTTACCCGTGATTTTACTTTGGGTGGCAATTCGGTTACCGAAGCGTTGCAGGGTCAGTATAATATAACTTTCGAAGAAGCTGAAAATAATAAGGTAGAATGCTCGCCCGATGATGTAGAGCTGCAAAACAACATTTTGGATTTTGCAGAGCCGATTTGCTCGGAAATTGAAAGATCAATCGATTATTTCCGTTCCACTTTTGGTGGCGAAAATATTAAACACGTTTTTCTTTCCGGAGGTTCGGCAAGAATAAACGGTTTGGCAACAACTTTATCGCAAAGATTAAATATAGAGACGGAAATTATTAATCCTTTTTTAGAGATTGGTTACAATAAGAAAAACATTGATACCATTGAGTTGGAAAACATCAGTCCGATTGCTGCTGTTGCCATTGGGTTAGGTCTGAGAAGAATGGATGACTAATGATTAAAATTAATCTTTTACCTTACCGCGAAAAAGAGAAAAAAGAAAACATTGTCCGCCAGGCAACTCTTATTGGCGGGTCTGTTGTCGTCTTGATCCTGATACTTGTATTGGTTCAATTTAAATTATACTCCTCCATTAGAACTCTGGAGTCTCAGGTCAAAGAATCGGAAGCCAAACTAGTCGATTTGGATAAAAAAATAGGTCATGTAGATGAATTTAAAAAAGACAAAAAACAGCTGGAACAAAAACTTGAAGTCATTAAGACATTAGAAGAAAATCGTTTGGCACCGGTTAAGATGTTGGATGATTTGGCGTCTCTTGTTCCTCCAAAAAATATCTGGCTCGTTAAAATTACTCAAAATAACGATCAATTAACGATTGAAGGAGTTGGGAAGGATAATATAATTGTTGCCGATTTTATGAAGGCTATTGAAAAATTCGAACCGATAAAGTCAGTTGATCTGGTTTCTTCAAAAAAGACGGAAATTGGCGGCATTACTTTGCAGCAATTTAATTTTTCATGTGTTTTGAAAAAAGGATTTTAATTTATGGCCATTACACTGGATGAAATAAAGAAGCTTTCTCCGAAAGCTAAAGCGGCGATTATAGTATTGGTCATTTTTCTTATCGGCTATTTTGATTGGTTTTATTTTTTATCGGATTCCATTGAGAAAAGAACTTCCCTGAGTCAGAAATTGGAAGAACTGCATGGTAAAATAAAGGAAAAAGAGAAAATTGCGCTGCAATTGAATAAATATAAGGCCGATGTGGCGGCGCTTAAAGACATTTACAGTGTGGCTTTGCAAAAATTACCCGCACAGCGCGAAATTCCCGGTCTTTTCCATGCTGTTTCTAATGCTGGTAAAGATGCAGGTGTTGATTTTTTGCTGTTTGAGCCTAAAGCCGCAATACCGAAAACGATGGATAAGGAGCCAAAAGCGGCCTCATTACTTAAACCATCAGATCAAAGACAAACTGATCCCAAAAAGGACGCTGAAGTCAAACAAAAACCCGGTGATGTCAATAAAACTCCCCCAGCACAAGCAGAGCCCTTTTACGAGGAAATTCCTGTTAACGTGACGGTAATCGGCAATTTCCAAAATATTGTTTACTTTTTTGAAAAAGTGGCCAAGCTGCCGCGTATTATAAATATTTCCGATATTACCATTGGAGACAGAAAAGAAATAAAGGGTAAAGGACACGTTATTAATACGTCTTGTACAATAAAAACGTACATGTTCGTAGATAAAAAAGAACCTATGAGTGAAAAGGCAAAATGAAAAAAATTACATTTATTACATTGATAACAATTTTTGCCGGCTTGTTGGGCGCAGATAGTCTTCTTGCTTCTGAAGCTAAAAAAACGTTGCCTCTTCTTCCCGCGAAAACTGACCCGATAAAGCAGCAGGTATCCGCACCGCAATCACCGGTTCCTGCAGTACCTGCTATACAGTCTGCGGAAAGTGCATATAGTTATAATCCTGCAGGCAAGCCCGATCCTTTCCGGCCTTTTGTGGAAGATGAAGCTGCTGCAAAAAAGACAGCGGAAAAAAAGAAAACAAGTTCGATTTTTCCTCTGCAAAGAATAGAAGTTGAGCAATTCAAGCTTGTTGGAATTGCAGGTGATCAAAACCGGCGTATTGCAATGGTCGAAGATGTGACAAAGAAATTTTACCCTTTATCCATTGGAACACGGATAGGCATGAATAATGGGAAAGTCGTAGAAATTTTATCTGATCGAGTTATTGTCGAAGAATATAGAACAAAAAAAGCAAAAAGAATTATTTTAAAACTTCATAAAAATTAAAATGAGGTAACACGATGAAAAAATGTTTATTAAATATATTCTTAACAATTTTCTGGATATTGTCTTGTGTACCGGCAGCAGTGGCAGTTCATGCTGATCAAGATAAAGCTAAAAGCGTTGCCGCCGAAACAGGATATTTGGAAAATGTTTTACTGGAAAAATTGCCGGGTAAAGAAAGAATTTCGCTTGTCGTATCCGAACAGCCGGCTGTAAGTGTTGGCAACCAAACAGATGGCACTTTGCTTGTTAAATTAGAAAATATGTTTGTACCGGAAAATTTGCGCCATAGTTTTGGAGAAAATACACTCAACAATATTGCTCGTGTAACGACTCAACAAAAGTCACTGGAAGGCAAACAGTGGGCTTACTTGACTATCCAGATAAAAGAAGCCGTTCCTTATGCCGTAAGGCAGGAAGGCAAAGTTATTTATATTGATTTTAATGTATCTAATCTGCCGGAAAAGAAGACGCTTATTTCCAAAGCAGCGCCATCAGTTAGAGTGCGACCGGTTAACAAAGAAGTTATGGCCGTACAGACGGATAAACTTGTTTCACTTGACTTTCAAGATGCTGATATAAAAAGTGTTTTGAGGCTTATGGCAGAATATGGGAACATGAGTATAGTATCCGGCGATGACGTAAAAGGCAATGTGACTTTAACGATGAAGAATGTTCCCTGGGAACAGGCGCTGGATACGATACTGGACGTTAATGGCTTAGCTAAGAAAAAAATGGGTAACGTCATCAGTGTCATGACTTTGGATAAAAAGAAAAAAGATGAAGCTGACAAAGCCAAGACCGAAGAAGATCAGCGTAAAGCGGAAGATCAAAGGAAAGATAGAGAGCTGAAACTGATGGTGGAAAAAGGTTTGTTAAAGCAGATTC